>NZ_JAKRNB010000006.1:0-118923 GCF_022347395.1 Corynebacterium sp. ACRPF | reverse complement strand
TGAACTACCAGCCCGAACCAACGACGCAAACCGCGCCACAACAGCAGAATCCGGAACCCATTTCGACTCCACACAATCACCTAACCCATGTCAGGTGTTTCCACGACCGCTAGAAATCAAGACCGCTGTGCCGTTAAACCACGCGGCGCCAAGGCTATGCGCGTTATTGGTGCAGAAATCAGTTGACAGGAAACCTTTATTAATAAATAAGGTTCCGGGTATAGCGATTTATATTCATGGGTGTTAGAGTCTCCCTTAGTTGAAAATCATCAAACGTTAAGGAGACTCTTATGTCGTCTATTTCTTCCCTGCTCGCTACCGCAATTGCTGCCGTCATGCCGTTTGCCGGCTCTACCGGCCCAGTCGATGCTCAGGACCAGCTGTCCCAGCCGGATCCTGCTGAGACCACCCAAACCGCACCGGCCGAGGCTGGCGAGCAGCCCGCTCAGGACCAGCAGCCGGGTACCCACGCTGAAAAGGGTCGTATCACCGGTGACAAGGAAGATGTCATCAACGGTGACGCAGAGGGCACCGAAGAGGTCGATCCAGGGTTCAACGGCGGCAACCTGCAGAGCGGTAAGCTGGCCGTGCAGCGCGAGCTGGCACTTGCTACCCAGGAGGCGGGCCACGAGTTCATGAACATTGAGTTCAAGGACGATCACTCCGCCCACTTGACCTTCCCGGAGACCTATAACCCGGACAAGGACGAGGCCGCTGTGCAGCGCGTCATGGATGCGCTGAAGGTCAACGGATACGAGAACATCACCGCGGCATACTAAAGCGCTAACGTCCAGATTGAGGGCATAAGAAAAGGGTGGGACGCTCGTTGGGGAGCGTGCCACCCTTATATGTTTTCCATACCGGTCTAGGGGCCGGGGAGGGGGCTAGGCCTCGTCCACGGTCTTTTCGTATAGGCCAGGGAAGCGGTCATCCGGGTCGGTAACCGCCTTAATAGTCGAAGGAAGGCTGCCACCGTAGAGCTCTTCGAACTTCTCCCGGGAATAGAAGGCCTCGGAGTAGAGGGACTTGTGCCCTCCTAGCTCGTTGACCTTGGATTCGATGACTTTGTTGAACGCGCCATTATTCGGGGCGGACGGGTCGACGTGGTCGCCGTCTACGCCGGACCAGAAGCCGACGTTGACCCAGGTCTGTCCGGGGCGAAGGGGGTAGAGCGGCCATGGGTCGGCGGAGTCAGAGGCGATGTCGCCGGTGCCTACGAGCTCGTCCACGCCATCGCGCAGGCGGATCGGGCACAGCCACACCGGTTGAATATCGGAGGCGTTAAAGAACCAGTGGAGGAATTCCGGCAGGTTCTCCGGTGTGACCTCAATATCCTGCACCACGCGTTCGGCGCGCGGCTTGCCGTGCGGCTTTTTGATGAAGTTATATTCCAGCTCGTATTTGCGGTCGAGGCGGACCAGCTTCCAATAGAAGGAGCTGCGGCGAAGCTCGCGCGGCCACACCTTGCGCACCTTCGGGTTCTGCGCACCAAAAGCGCGCGAGCACCAGAACCAGTCGGTATCCCAGCGCCAGATGTAATCCCGGATTGTGAGGCGATCGCGGCGGATGCCAGAGGCGTGCTGGAGGCTGCGGTAGTAAATCTTGTCCCGCGTGTAATCGGAGGTTGGGCCCTCTTCATCGGTAAAGCGGGCGAAGACGAGGTAGGCCTCGTCCTCGGAGAAGACCACGCCGTCGAGGCCGTGGACGGGCTCGCCGCGGTGGGTGTGGGAAGAGGCGACGTCGGCAAGCACGCGGCTTGCCTCCTCCACGGTGTGGAAACGTTCTTCGCGCAGCTCTACATAGGCGGGCACGGGTTCCAGCTCAATCTTGAGGCGCACCGCATAGCCCAGCGAGCCATAGGAGTTGGGGAACAGGCGGAAGAGATCAACGTTGGACTCGCGGGAGCAGGTGAGAATTTCGCCGGTGCCGGTGAGGACATCCATCTCCAGCACGGACTCGTGGGGGAGGCCGTTGCGGAAGCTGGTAGATTCCACGCCCATGCCAGTTACCGCACCGCCCAAAGTAATGGTCTTAAGCTGCGGGACGACGAAGGGCATGAGGCCATGGGGCAGGGTGGCATCGACTAAGTCCTCATAGGTGCACATGCCCTGCACATCGGCGGTGCGGGCAACTGGGTCGACCTCAATGACGCCGCTCAGGCCGGACACATCGAGGCCCTCCTGCTCCTCGCTGCGGCTGCGGAAGAGGTTGGAGGTCTTCTTGGCTAGGCGTACGCGCTTTCCGGCCGGGACAGCACGGAAGCTCGCCAGCAGCTTATCGACGCCCTCCTGGTGCGCCACCCACCCCACCGGCTCAATGGGCATGGCATCCACCGGCCGCGGCTGGGCGGCGGCGAGGCGATCGCGCAGGTTATCAATGAGAGTCATGGCACCCCTCCTTAAAAGCGGCTATCTTCCCACCAGCGGCGCTCAGGCACGCCGGCGCGGGAGCCGGCCTCGCCCAGCTTGACGCCGAGGAAGTGGTACAGGTTGATGATATTGCGCTCAAAGCCCCACTCAGATCCGGCCATATAAATGCCGTAGAGGCGAGCGGTGGGCAGTCCTACGGTTGCGCAGGCCTCGTCCCAATTCTCCTTCAGATTCTCGCACCAGTCATGCAGCGTGCGCATGTAGTCAAAGCGAAGGGACTCGGTGTGGACGACTTCGAAGCCATTGTCTTGCATCGCTTTGGTGACATTGCCGGAGCCAGTGAGCTCGCCGTCCGGGAAGATATAGCGGTCAATGAAGCCGCCCTTGGGGGTCTTGTGATTATCCGGGTAGGTGATGTTGTGGTTGAGCATCAGGCCACCGACCTTCAACTTGCCATGCAGGAACTTGAAGAAGTCGTTGTAGTTCTTCACGCCAATGTGCTCGATAATGCCGATAGCGGAGATGGCATCGAAGCCCTCTTCGGTGATATCGCGGTAGTCCATGAAGCGGACCTCCGCCAAGTCTTGGAGGCCTTCCTCCTCAATCTTGCGCTGGCCCCACTCGGCCTGTTCCTTGGATAGTGTGACGCCGATGGACTTCACGCCGCGGCGCGCCGCGTAGCGCACCATGCCGCCCCAGCCGCAGCCCACATCCAAGTGGCGGTCGCCTTCCTTGAGGCGCAGCTTGTCAAAGATGAGGCGGTACTTATTCTCCTGCGCTTCCTCCAGGGTGGCATCCGGGGAGGGGTAGTAGGCGCAGGTGTAGGTCATCGAATCGCCCAAGAAGAGCTCGTAGAAATCATTGCCAACGTCATAATGATCAGAAATGACATCGGCATCGCGCTGCTTCGAGTGCTTGGAAAGGCCGTCGTGTAGCTTGCGGCGCAACCAGGAAGCGCGCTCCACCTCAGGGACCGGCTGGATCTGAAAGGCGCCCATGGAAGCTAGGGAACGAACAACGCGGGCCAGGGTCTTGGCATCCGGCTTCCGGAATTTGTCATACATGGCATGCAGGGCGTCAAAAATGCCATAGGGGTGAGCCGGGTGATCGCCATGCACCGTGATGCCGTCCGTGACATAAGCTCGCGCAAAACCCACGTCGCCGGGGTGGGTAGCAATAAAGGAGAGGCCCTCAAGACTATTAATGGTCACCTTGTACTGGGCGTCTTCCGGTCCGGTCGAGGAGCCGTCAAAGGCTTCCCAGCGGAAGGGGTTGGGGCTAGGGACAAAAACGTCGATGATCTCAGCAACGGTCATCGGCGTGAATTTCTTGCTCATAAGTACTTCTTTCGAAACATTAGGTTCACATCAATAACGGCCTCGGAGCGCATAGTGCTGTGAGGTCGGAGATATTTCAGGAGAATTGCGTGTGCGCAATACCCCCTCATGGTAAACCCCGAATACAAAACGTGCGAAAGGACAAGCAATCATGGTCACACTATTGGGTCTTAATGTGGCTATGCGGAGCAAGGCTGGTAGGGTAATGGGGTCATAAGTGTTCAACCGTCCCTGAAGGAAACCTGAATTTCCCCTAAGCTTTCCGGCTCAGGGGGTGCGGTTTCCTAGGGGTAGATGAGTTTCCACCTCCGTGTATGAACGCGAAACCCTCCCTAGATTTCGCGTTCGGCAGCGGTAGGCCAGGAGGATTTTGTAGTGTCCGCCATTGTCCAGGCTTTTAAGGATGCCGACCTACGTAAGAAGATCATCTTCACCATCGTGATGATCATCGCGTACCGCGTCGGTGCACAGATCCCGTCCCCGGGTGTTGACTATGCGTCTATTGCTGGCCGTTTGCGCCAGTTGACCGAGCAGTCCGGAGACCTTTACTCCGTCATCAACCTCTTCTCGGGTGGTGCGTTGCTGCAGCTGTCGATCTTCGCTATCGGCATCATGCCGTACATTACGGCGTCGATTATTGTGCAGCTGCTGACCGTGGTCATTCCCCGCTTTGAGGAATTGAAGAAGGAAGGCCAGTCCGGTCAGGCCAAGATGACCCAGTACACCCGCTACTTGACCCTCGCGTTGGCGTTGCTGCAATCCTCCGGCATCGTCGCGCTGGCAGACCGCGAGCAGCTGCTGGGCCAGGGCGTACAGGTCCTAGCGGCAGACCGTAACTTCTTCACCCTCATTGTCTTGGTCATCACCATGACCTCCGGCGCAGTGCTGGTGATGTGGATGGGTGAGCTCATCACCGAAAAGGGCATCGGTAACGGCATGTCCCTGCTCATCTTCGCTGGTATCGCAACCCGCCTGCCAACCGATGGTGTAAGCATCCTGCAGAACAATGGTGGACTCGTCTTCGCCATGGTCGTAGCCGGATTGGTCATCCTGGTTGTTGGTATTACCTTCATCGAGCAGGGCCAGCGCCGCATTCCGGTGCAGTACGCAAAGCGCATGGTCGGCCGCCGCCAGTACGGTGGTTCCTCTACCTACCTGCCGCTGAAGGTCAACCAGGCCGGCGTTATCCCGGTCATCTTCGCTTCCTCCCTTATCTACATGCCGGTTCTCATTACCCAGATTGTGAACTCTGGCTCCGCCGGCACCCCAGATAACTGGTGGCAGCGCAATGTCATCGCGCACCTGCAGGCACCTTCCTCCTGGCAGTACATCGTGCTGTACTTCGTCCTGACCATCTTCTTCGCTTACTTCTATGTCTCGGTTCAGTACGATCCGGCAGAGCAGGCGGATAATATGAAGAAGTACGGCGGCTTTATCCCGGGTATTCGCCCGGGCCGTCCGACCGCGGAGTACCTTGGTTATGTGATGAACCGTCTGCTGTGCGTGGGCGCCCTGTACCTGGCAGTTATTGCCATCCTGCCGAATATCCTCTTAGATCTCGGCGTGGGCCGCTCCTCCGCCAGCGGCACGTCCGCCTTTGGTGGTACGGCCATCCTGATTATGGTCTCCGTCGCCTTGACTACGGTCAAGCAGATCGAGTCCCAGCTACTGCAATCCAACTACGAAGGACTACTTAAGTAATGCGTCTTGTACTTCTAGGACCTCCCGGTGCCGGCAAGGGCACCCAGGCAGCTATCCTCAGCGAGAAGCTGAACGTTCCGCACATCTCCACCGGCGACCTGTTCCGCGCCAATATCGGCGAGGGCACCCCGCTGGGTGTAGAGGCAAAGTCCTACATCGATGCAGGCAAGCTGGTACCTACCGACGTCACTGCACGTATGGTCGAGGACCGCCTCAACCAGGATGACGCCAAGAATGGCTTCCTGCTGGACGGCTTCCCGCGTACCACCGAGCAGGCAGACATCCTGGAGGAGCTGCTGGCTAAGAAGGGCGAGAAGCTCGACGGTGTTCTCAACTTCGAGGTCTCTGAGGATGTTGTGGTTGAGCGCATGATGGCCCGTGGCCGCGCCGACGATAACGAGGAAACCATCCGCACCCGCCTCGGTGTCTACCGCGAGGAAACCTTCCCGCTTATCGAGCACTACGGCGATGCCATCATCTCCATTAAGGCCGAAGGCACCGTGGAGGAAATCAACGCCCGTGCGATGGAAGCGCTGGGTAAGTAAGCATGGCTTTTCGACGCCGCAGTAAGCGCATCCCCGCCCGCACCCCGGGCGAGCTAGACGCCATGCAGGCCGCCGGCGAAATTGTTGGCAAGGCACTGCAGGAAGTCCGCGCTGCTGCAGCGTCTGGCGTATCTACCCTCGAGTTGGACGCGGTGGCTGAGCAGACTATTCGCGATGCCGGCGCCTATCCCACCTTCAAGGGGTACGAAGGATTTCCAGGCTCCATCTGTGCATCCGTTAATGACGTCATCGTGCACGGCATTCCGGATAAGGAAACCGTCCTCGCGGAAGGCGACTTGGTGTCCATCGATTGCGGTGCCACGCTCGATGGCTGGGTAGGCGATAGCGCTTGGTCCTTCGCAGTGGGCGAGCTCGATGCTGATGTCGCGGCCCTCAACAAGGCCACCGAGTATGTCCTTATGGAGGGCATGCAGGCCATGGTTCCGGGCAATATGCTTACCGACGTCTCCCATGCCCTAGAGCAAGCCACCCGCCGGGCCGAGCAGAAGTTCGGCGTGGATCTTTTCATCGTGGATGGCTACGGCGGTCACGGCATTGGGCGCACCATGCACGAGGATCCTTACCTGGCCAATGAAGGCCGCCCGGGCCGCGGCCCACTGATCCAAGAAGGTTCCGTCCTAGCTATTGAACCCATGCTAACTTTGGGCACAGAGGATTCTGCCGTGCTAGAAGATGACTGGACGGTCGTTACCCTCGATGGCTCCTTTGCCGCCCACTGGGAGCATACGGTGGCCGCGACCGCCGATGGTCCCCGTATTCTCACCCGCCGCTACTGACACATATTCCCCAATATTGCCTGTTGTACTAGGCATACGCCCCTGAAAGGTTTATACTCACAGCCATGTCTAAATTTAGCTTCCGCAAAATCCGTGCCACGGTTGCAGCGCCCGCAGTCGCTAGCGTGATGGCCTTGAGTGCCACCGTTGCGGCTCCTGCCGCTACCGCCCAGGAGATTCCGAACCTGGATCAGCTCAGCTCCAAGGCAAACTCCGACCTCGCTCAGCTCTCTTCTCAGTCCGGCCTGGACCAGCTCACCGCTGAGGCCAAGAAGCAGCTGGATAACTTCCATGGCCAGACCCGCGAGCAGGCCTGGAATACCCGCAACCAGATCCTGGACCAGGCAGAGAAGTTCTCTCCGGAACTGGCACCTAGCGTTCAAACCGCTGTGGACGGCGCCGTAGAATTCCTCTTCCCAGGCTTGATTGCTCAGAAGAATGAGGAAGCACGCAAGGCCCGCGAGGCCGCTGCTCGCGCCAACGCTGAGCGCGTTGCTGCGGAGAAGGCTCGTTCTGAGGCTGCGGCACGCAAGGCGGAAGCACAGCGCCGCGCTAACCAGTTCGACCGTGGCCCGTGCCCGGCTGATGCCAAGGTTTGTGTCGACCTCAATGGTCGACGCACCTGGCTGCAGGATGGCGGCAAGGTGTCCTACGTGTCCCCGGCAATGTCCGCCGGCATGCGCGGTCAGGAAACCCCGCGCGGCACGTTCTACGTTGGCCGCAAGGTAGAGCATGACATCTCCCGCGAGTTCAATAACGCACCGATGCCGTACTCCATCTACTTCACCAATAACGGTCACGCCTTCCACCTGGATGACCCGGCTGTTGATTCCAATGGCTGCGTTCACCTTCCGCCAGACGCTGCAAAGCGCTACTGGGATAATGTACAGGTTGGCGATAAGGTCTTCATCTACTAAGGCCCGCGCTTAAGCGAAAGCCTCATCCCCCGAACCGGCTCCCGAGAAGGAGAATCGGTTCGGGGGATTTTGCTGGCTTAGGGTGAGGGACGGGCGAGTGAGCGGGGCGTCGGAAAGCGCAGCGGTTTGGAAAACGTGTCGCTGCAGCGTATGCTGTTAAGTCGGTGTATAGCGTCAGCGAGGCTGACGCGGATACGCCACCGCAGTAGACAACAAACATGCAGGTGACGGCGCACTTGTCCGTCGCCAGAAAAGTAGAGGTTATGGCTAAGGAAGGCGCAATCGAGGTAGAAGGCCGCATTATCGAGCCTTTGCCCAACGCAATGTTCCGTGTCGAGCTCGACAATGGACACAAGGTTCTTGCACACATTTCTGGCAAGATGCGTCAGCACTACATTCGCATCCTCCCAGAGGACCGCGTGGTTGTAGAGCTGTCTCCTTATGACCTGACCCGCGGACGCATCGTCTACCGCTACAAGTAAAGACAGTAAGCCTCCTCACCCAAGGGTGAACCTGTAGGTTCACCCTGTCCACCTCAGGCTACGGTGGCCTGAGCCCGCACTGGTAAGTAACCCAAGGATTCCCGGCACGGTCCGGGCGAAGCGTTGCATGGAGCGGGACGGATGGGGAGAAAACCGCCGTAACAACCCGAAAGGACACGCCATATGGCACGTCTAGCTGGTGTTGACCTCCCCCGCAATAAGCGCATGGAGGTCGCTCTCACCTACATCTACGGCATCGGTCCAACCCGTGCCAAGGAACTGCTAGAAAAGACTGGCATTTCTCCTGACCTGCGCACTGACAACCTGGATGATGACCAGCTGTCGGCGCTCCGTGACGCAATTGAGGCTACCTGGAAGGTTGAGGGTGACCTCCGCCGTCAGGTTCAGGCTGATATCCGCCGCAAGATTGAAATCGGAAGCTACAAGGGTCTGCGCCACCGCCGTGGCCTGCCTGTACGTGGCCAGCGCACCAAGACCAATGCGCGCACTCGTAAGGGTCCGAAGAAGACGATCGCAGGAAAGAAGAAGTAATTCATGCCTCCAAAGACTCGTTCCGGCGCGCGCCGTTCCGGCCGTCGCGTCGTAAAGAAGAATGTGGCCCTCGGCCACGCATACATCAAGTCCACCTTCAATAACACCATCGTCTCGATCACCGATCAGACCGGTGCTGTTATCTCTTGGGCATCCTCCGGCCACGTTGGCTTCAAGGGTTCCCGTAAGTCCACTCCGTTCGCCGCTCAGATGGCAGCCGAGAACGCTGCACGCAAGGCAATGGATCACGGCATGAAGAAGGTTGACGTATTCGTCAAGGGTCCGGGCTCCGGCCGCGAGACCGCCATCCGTTCCCTGCAGGCTGCAGGCCTCGAGGTTTCCTCGATCACGGATGCAACCCCACAGCCGCACAACGGCTGCCGTCCGACCAAGCGCCGCAAGGTTTAAGGGAAAGGAAGAGGTAAGAAAATGGCTCGTTACACTGGCCCCGCTACCCGCGTATCCCGCCGTCTTCGCGTCGACTTGGTCGGCGGCGATATGGCATTCGAGCGCCGCCCGTACCCACCGGGACAGGCTGGCCGCAACCGCATCAAGGAATCTGAGTACCTGCTGCAGCTCCAGGAGAAGCAGAAGGCAAAGTACACCTATGGTGTGCTGGAGCGTCAGTTCCGTCGCTACTACGCAGAGGCTAACCGCCTCCCGGGCAAGACCGGCGATAACTTGGTTATCCTGCTCGAGTCCCGCCTGGACAACGTAGTTTACCGTGCAGGTCTGGCACGCACCCGCCGCCAGGCTCGCCAGCTTGTCTCCCACGGTCACTTCACCGTGAACGGCAAGAACATCAACGTTCCTTCCTACAAGGTCACCCAGTACGACATCATCGATGTCCGTGACCGCTCCAAGAAGATGGAATGGTTCGAAGATGCTCAGGACGCCCTCATCGATGCCAACGTACCGGCATGGCTGCAGGTTGTTCCTGATACCCTGCGCATCCTCGTGCACCAGCTGCCCGAGCGCGCTCAGATCGACATTCCGCTGCAGGAGCAGCTCATCGTCGAGCTTTACTCGAAGTAAACTGTTATACCGCACGGCCTGTAATGGCCTGGCGGATAACCAGGAATCTTCAATCCCGAAGATTTTTACCCCTCTACCGGCGTCAAATAGCGGTCGCCGAAAAGGAGAATTTCAATGCTCATTTCCCAGCGTCCTCAGCTCACCGAGGAATTCATCGACTCGTCTCGTTCCAAGTTCGTCATCGAACCGCTCGAGCCGGGCTTTGGCTACACCCTCGGTAACTCGCTGCGTCGTACCTTGCTGTCCTCCATTCCGGGTGCAGCGGTAACCTCCATCAAGATCGATGGTGTTCTCCACGAGTTCACCACCATCAACGGTGTGAAGGAAGACGTTTCCGAGATCATCTTGAACATCAAGAGCATGGTGCTTTCTTCCGACTCCGATGAGCCGGTTGTTATGTACCTGAGCAAGGAAGGCCCGGGCGATGTCACCGCGGGCGATATCCAGCCGCCGGCTGGTGTGGAGATCCACAACCCGGATCTGCACATCGCTTCCCTGAATGACACCGCCAAGCTGGACATTGAGCTCGTCGTCGAGCGCGGCCGTGGCTATGTCCCAGCCGCTCCTACCTCCGGTGAGATCGGCCGCATCCCGGTCGACCAGATTTACTCCCCGGTTCTCAAGGTCTCCTACAAGGTCGAGGCAACTCGTGTTGAGCAGCGCACCGACTTTGACAAGCTGACCATCGACGTCGAAACCAAGAACTCGATTTCTGCCCGCGACGCCCTGGCTTCCGCCGGCGGCACCCTGGTCGAGCTGTTCGGCCTGGCTCGCGAGCTGAACAACGCTGCCGAAGGCATCGAGATCGGACCCTCCCCGCAGGAGACCGAGTATATCGCTGCTTACGGCATGCCGATCGAGGACCTGAACTTCTCCGTCCGCTCTTATAACTGCCTGAAGCGTCAGGAGATCCACACCGTGGGCGAGCTCGCTGAATGCACCGAGTCCGACCTGCTGGATATCCGCAACTTCGGCCAGAAGTCGATCAATGAGGTAAAGATCAAGCTGGCTAACCTGGGCCTGGCTCTCAAGGACACCCCTGAGGACTTCGACCCGACCCAGCTCGAGGGCTACGACGCAGAAACCGGTGACTTCAAGGATCCGGCTGCCGAGGATTCCGAGTAAAGAACCCCGCTGACTTGCGGCAATGACCTAATTGCCGCGCGCTCAACTTTTACCGCATACGAGGAGTACACAATGCCAACCCCTAAGAAGGGTGCCCGTCTCGGCGGCTCCGCCAAGCAGCAGGCTCACATGCTGAGCAACTTGGCAGCCAGCCTGATCGAGCACGGCGCTATCAAGACCACCGATGCCAAGGCGAAGGTCCTTCGCCCGTACATCGAGAAGATCATCACCAAGGCTAAGTCCGGCACCGTTGCTGACCGCCGCGCAGTTCTGAAGCTCATCCCGCGCAAGGATGTTGTTTCTTACCTGTTCGACGAGGTAGCACCGAAGTTTGAGAACCGTGAGGGTGGCTACACCCGCACCATCAAGCTGGACAACCGCACCGGTGACAATGCCCCGATGTCCCAGATCTCCCTCGTTCTTGAGGAGACCGTGACCTCTGAGGCTAACCGCGCTACCCGCGCTGCCGCTTCCAAGGCCGCTGAGGCTGAGGAAGCTAAGGCAGACGAGGCTGCAGAGACTGAGGCACCTGCCGAGGAGACCGCAGCTGAGGAGTCCGAGGAGAAGTAAATTCTCCTTCGGCCTAAGCGCTTCGCCGCCGCCTTTCCCACTTGTGTGAGGGCGGCGGCTTTTTATGTCTCCAGTCCTTGAGGCCGCTCGGAGCGCGGCGGCCCCGGCACCGGTGCTGCGTGATTACTCCGGTAGCATGAAGCCCACTATGACAGATGCAGCATCGACTTCCCCCGAAGGGCCGGCGGACGGGTTCGTTCGCCTGCGCTTGGACTTGGCCTATGACGGCACGGACTTTCATGGCTGGGCCAAGCAGAAGGGCGGTCTGCGCACGGTGCAAGGCGTGGTGGAAGAGAAACTGGCGATGATTGCGCGCACGGAGGTGCCGCTTACGGTCGCTGGGCGCACGGATGCCGGCGTTCACGCTCGTGGCCAGGTAGCGCACGTGGACGTTCCCACTGAGATGCTGGCGCAGCGCTCGGTGGCGGGGGAGCCGGGGAAGTTGGTGCGTCGGCTAGCAAAGCTTCTGCCAGAAGACGTGCGCGTGCACGGTTGTGAGTTCGCCCCCGCGGGCTTTGACGCGCGATTTTCGGCGCTGCGGCGGCACTACGTGTACCGGATTACCACCAATCCGCGCGGCGCGCTGCCGACCCGGGCGCGGGATACGGCCGAGTGGATTAAGCCGGTGGATATCGATGCCATGCAAGAAGCCGCCACCGCCCTGGTGGGCCTGCACGATTTTGCGGCCTTTTGTAAGGCCAAGCCGAATGCCACGACCATCCGTGAATTACAGGAGTTTTCCTGGCGCGACGTCTCCACGCCCGAAGAACCGGAGCTTTTTGAGGCCCGCGTGAGTGCCGATGCTTTTTGCTGGTCGATGGTGCGCTCACTGGTGGGCTGTTGCCTGCGCGTGGGCGAGGGGCGGCGCGATGCCGACTTCGCCGCGGCGTTGCTGCAGGAGACGAAGCGCTCTTCCAGCATCCCCGTGGCCCCGGCAAAGGGGCTTTCGCTCGTCGCCGTTGATTACCCGGCGGCAGACCAGCTGGCGGCGCGCGCCGAGGTCACCCGCGGAAGGCGCAGCGCCGACTAGCGCCCAAGTGGCAGCGGTTGCCTACCTGGGATAGCCTGTGTGCTGGGTGTACACAGACTTTTCGGGGGAAAATCATGGCACGTCCGCTGCCTACTACCAAGGCCCAGGTATCGGGCCATAAATTCTTGCGCCGCCGCGTCGAGCATGGGCTCGTCTTAGGCGATATCCGCATGATCCACGATCCATTGGCTAGGCGCCGCAAAGCGCTCCTTTTCGGCGGGGTCGGCGTCGCCTTCCTAGCGGTGGGGTCCGGTATGTTGGCATGGCTGCAGCCGAGCCCGCAGCCGGGCGAGGCGCCGATTGTGCGCTCGGAGCAGGGCCAGCTCTTTGTGGATGTCAACGACACCTACCACCCGGTATTCAACCTGGCGTCGGCGCGCATTATCGCCGGGCAAGCGGCCGAGGCGCAGACCATTGGGGACCAGCATCTGCAAGAAGCTTTGCTGGGCTCACCGGTGGGTATCTCGGATGCCCCTGGGTACCTCGCGGCAGCAGGCGAGACTCCCCAGCAGCGTTGGGCAGCGTGTTTAGCCGGCAAGGATGAGGCACCGACTACAGAAAACCCAACCAGCATCGGCGGCCATCAGGTTGCGTCGCAGGAGGTTATTGTCCTTGCCGAGCCCGAGCAGAAAAGCCTCGGTGAGGAGCGCGCCGCACTGGTGGAATCCGAGGGCACGCAGTGGCTTATCACAGAGGAGGGCCGCGTGGCATTGCCAGATTCCTCCAGCACCGAAGGGCGCGTCGTGCGCCGGGCGCTGGGCGTGGACGATAGTACCCACACCTGGCCCGTGCCGCCCGAGCTGCTCAATGCCTTTGCGGAGCTGCCACCGCTAAACTTTCCGGCCGATCCGCCCGAGGTTGTCGATACTGGGCAGGGCCTGTGGGCGCGTACGTCCGAGGGCGTAGCGGAGCTGACCCCCACCCAGGCGGAGATGCTCACAGGAGTGGGTGCCAAGGAGACAACAGCCACGCCGCAGGAGATTGCCGCGCTTGCCGACGCCCCCTTAAACCTCAACCTTCCCTCCACGTCCTTCCGCTTCTTAACCCCAGACGATGGCTGGATGTGTGCTGCTAACGAGGGCGGCGGGGCAGTGGTACCTGCCCAAGCAGGCACCGTCGCCTTGGCAGGTGAGTCAGTGGCCCATCGCTTTGGTGGGCTCAACGCCGGTGGCGTAGGCGTAGACAGCGGCCATGGCTATCACGTGGTTTCACCCACGGGCCAACGGCACGAGGTCAAGGACAAGGAGACTTTGGAAGCCCTTGGTACCGGCGTGGGCGCGCAGGTGCCGTGGGAGATCCTGCGCTTGCTGCCGGAAGGCTCCGCGCTCAATCGTGAGCAGGCGCTACAGGTTAGCTCTTAGGCCGTAGCCCGCGCCATACCGCCCACGCGGCAAGCGCCAGCGCTAACCCACCCAGCACCCAGGCACTGCGTGTGGGGGCGCGCGAGTCGCCTTCGTCAGCAGGGCGGATGGTCATAGCTCGGGTATCGACGTCCGGGCCCGCTTCCACGTGGGTGAGCACGGTGAGCGGGTCGATGAAGCCGTGCCCTGGCTCCGCGGCGTCCTCCAAGCGCTTGCGGAGGGCGGCCGGGCTATCGTCCGGAAAGCGCTGCGCCAAGAGGGCAGCGGTGCCGCTGACCACCGGCGCGGCAAAGGAGGTGCCATGGAACTGCGCCGTTCCGTCCGCGCCTTCCTTACCATCGGCCCATCCACCCGCGGGGTTGAGCGCTAGCGGAATGAAACCCTGCGCAGCCAGTTGGGGTCCGTCGGCCGAGTTCAGAGAGTAGTCAGCGATTTCGTGCGAATCCGCTTGGGCGCTTACCGAGAGCACCGTGGGCGAATCCGCCGGAAAGACGCGGTCACCCATCTCACAGCTGCCAGAGGACGCATTGCCGGAGGCAGCGATCACCACGGCGCCGGAGTCTTCCGCATGTGCCAAAGCACGATCCAATCGGGAAGTATCGACCTGCGCGGCCACATCTGGCGGGACACAGGAGACAACGGAGATGTTGATGACGCGGGCACCGGCAGCGGTGGCGTCATCAATGGCGCGGGCCAAGGTGTCCAGCGATCCGGTGGTACTGTCTTCCGCTTCCTGGCGGTAGTGCGCGCTGGTCTGGCGCACCGCGTAAATCTCTGCTCGCGGGGCGATACCGATATCGTGTCCGGCAATGACACCGGCCACGACGGTGCCGTGCAGGTCGCAATCGCGATGCGGCTCTGGTTCCTCTGGCGCGACAAGGTCCGCGCCACTGCTGAGATGCCGCAGTTGATCGTGGCGGGCCACGCCAGTATCGATAACGGCTACTTTGACGCCTTCCCCGGTAGCAAAGGAATGTAAACGGGCCCGGTAGTCTAGCTGCTCCTCGCTCGGTTGGGGCGAAAGCGGTGAGGAATGCGCGGTGGCACATTCGCGGTCCGGCTCGCGCGCGGCCGCATAGGGAGCAGCAGTCAGTCCCGCAGCGAATGCAACTACTAAAGCGGCAGGTAGCACGCGCATTACCCAAGCCCCCTAATGAGCACGAAGACACCGGCAAGGTGCGCGGCCAGCGGCAAACTAGCGGCAATGGCCAGGGATTCTATGCGCTCAAACCACGCGATGGTGGTGGGCTCGAGCCCAGCCACCTTGGGTGCCCACAGCGGGGCGCTTAGCATGGCGAGGAGAACCAGGCAGGCAACAAGGATGGGCGCCCAGGCATCGGCAAGGCCGGAATCCGCCACCGCGTGGGTAGCGCACAAGCACGTAGCGAGACAGGCGGTCATCGCCAGCAGCATCAGGGCCCAGCTAGCCAGCGCACGACCGTGCCGGGCGGCATGCAGGACGACGGCACCCGCGGTGGTCACGCAGAGTGCTTGGACGAATCCCGCGCCGGTGTGCTCAGCCCCAAAAAGCACCGCAACGTACTCGGCGAGAGAATCAGTGGCGCCGCTCGTCGGCGCCAAGACCGGACCACTGCCCGTCAGCGAGAGTGCGATCAGGGCCGGAATGAGACAGAGCGCCAGCCCACAGCACATTCCCTCATAGGCGCTGCCGGCGCGCCGGGCACGGATATCGACATCCGGCTGGACGGCATCCGAAACCGCGAGGTCTTGGCCGGCCGTGGGCAGCTGCGGGACTTTGAGTCCAGCGGTGGCAACAGTCAGCGCAGGAGCTGCGGCCAACAGGATAATGCCGGCGATCACCACGCAGGCGGCAGCCGCCGTACCGTGGCTGCCCTGGAGACCCGTCCCTGGTCCAGGCAACAGGTAGCCCAAAGCCGCGACCAACAACAGCACCGAGACGGTGAGTGCCACGGCGGTAGTGCGAACCGTGCTCAACCCGGTGACGTGGCAGGCAAGCAGCACGATGAGGAGGGCGACGCAGGCGGTGAGTGCGGCAAAGGGGGCTTCGCCAAGCGAGGGCGAAATCACCACCCAGCCACACGCCATGCCGGCTACCAGGCTAAGGTGTACCAGCGATAAGGCCCGGGTCCACAAGGCGAGCAACAGGGCTCCAGCGGTCAACGCCGCCCACGCCGCGAGGGGAAGGGTGCTAACCCACACGAGGGCGAAGGCGGCAAGCATTCCTGCCCATGCCCAGACGGTGGGAAGGGCGGCGGTAGTATCTTCCTCAGCCGCGGCGGCGAGCGATTCCGCCGCATCCCGAATCACCGGTGCAGGCCGGCGCTCGCGCGGACTAATAACCAGGATGGAGCCTTCCGTGAGCGCAGTGGCAGCCAATGGGGCGGTGAGATCGATGGCGCGGCCGGAGGCTGTGCTCGCGCGCCAAGGCTCAGAAATGGTGGGCGCATCCACCAAGTCAGTGATCTCCGCCAGAAGCTCCCCCACGCTGGAGCTTAGCGGTAGCGCCACGTCTGCCTCCTTGTGGAAGGCGCCGGCATGAATGCGAACGGTAAGGCGCAGATGATGCGCTGTTGCAGTAGTCATGATGTCCCCCGAAAAATGTATGGATTGTGGGCGTCCCCCTTGCCCAATGCCACATATTGTGGCTTACTAGTGGCGACGTGTCCACCGCAGCGCGGGGAATCTTGGCAGGGGGCCAAGGGCGCTTGGCGCGTGGCTCGGGGGAGGTTATTTAGGCATGCTTGGGATCGGGGATACCCGCGTCATTGAGCCGTTGACCATGCCACTGCGGGATGCTGCGCCGCCGCTGCCCACCGGCAGCATCGAGGCCGAGGAAGTCCCGGAGGCGGTGCGCCCGCAACCGGTGCCGCTGGTGCGGCTGCTACTTCCGGTGGTGATGATTGCGGCTATGCTCGGCATGGTTGCCCTCATGGTGTTAGGCGCTGGGGAATCCCGGCAGATTAGCCCGATGGCTTTGATGTTTCCATTGATGATGCTGGCGAGCATGGCCATGATGTTTGGGCCCAATAACAGCGGGCAGGATCCGGATGAAACCCGGCGCACTTACCTGCGCCACATCAAAGCCTTGCGCGAAAAGGCGCTGCGCAATGCCTCGGCGCAGCGTGCACATGAAAGTTATCGCCACCCGGCACCGGTGGAACTCAGCACTCTAGTCGGCTCGCGCCGCATGTGGGAGCGTGGCCCAGATGACTCGGACGCCCTCGAGGTACGCGTGGGAACTGGACCAACGACTTTGTGCACCCCCATCAACGTGCCGGATTCGGGTGCCACGGAAGATCTGGACCCGGTGTGTGCGGTGAGCATGCGCCAGACCATTAAGGCGGTGGGCACCGTTCCCGATATGCCGGTGGTTATCCAACTGCAGGCCTTTCGCTTCTTGTCCGTGTCCGGAATGGCGTCGACTCGGAGCGAAGAGCCCGCAGATCCCTCCCGCGATATGGTGCGCGCAATGGTGCTGCAGATGGCCTTGGCGCATGGCCCGGAAACCTGCGGGATCGAGGCCATCGGTGGCCAGTGGGAGTGGCTGAAGTGGCTGCCCCATGCGCGCACACCGGAAAAGGCGCGCTTTCGCATCCTCATAGTCGATGGCGTGCTGACCACGGGCACCGAGGACTTCTTCCATGATGATTCCTACACCACCATCATTGAGGTCGGTGGGGCGCCGTCTTCGGCGCTGGGGGTACGCGCCGAGCACGAAGGACTAAGCCTCGTGGCAGGGGAGCAGCTGCAGGTGGTCACCGCGGCAGGGGTGGAAGACCTCGGTTCTCCCGACGGAATGAGTACGGCCGGCGCGACCTTGCTTGCGCGCAGTATGGCCTCCTACCGCCGCCCCGATAGCACTTCTGGCAGGCGCGGCAGTGACCTTATGGGCCTTCTGGGCTATCGCGATGTGGAAGAGCTAGCGGCCAGTGGCATGTGGCATGGCCGAGAGGGTTCGGCGCGTCTCATGGTGCCCATCGGCATCGATACGGTGGGCCAGCCCGTCACGGTAGATCTCAAGGAATCTGCCCACGGCGGTATGGGCCCGCACGGCCTGTGCATCGGTGCGACTGGCAGCGGAAAGTCGGAGCTGCTGCGCACGCTTGTCACCGCGCTGGCGGCTACCCATAGTCCGGACGAGCTCAATCTTGTGTTGGTGGATTTCAAGGGCGGCGCGACATTTTTAGGATGCGACCGCCTGCCGCATACTTCCGCGGTGATTACCAACCTGGAGGAGGAATCTACGCTGGTAGAACGCATGTATGATGCCATCTCCGGCGAGATGAACCGCCGCCAGGAGCTGCTGCGCACCGCCGGAAACTTTGCCAATGTCGGCGAGTACAACTCCTCTGCCACCGCGGTGCGTGAGCACGGGCCGCTGCCGGCCTTGGTCATTGTGGTCGATGAGTTCTCGGAGCTTTTGGGCCAGCACCCGGATTTCGCGGAACTCTTTGTCGCCGTCGGCCGCTTGGGGCGCAGTCTCCACGTGCACCTGCTTTTGGCCTCCCAAAGGCTCGAAGAAGGCCGCTTGCGGGGGCTAGATTCCCACTTGTCCTACCGAATCGGCCTGAAAACCTTCTCCTCAGCGGAATCCCGCCAGGTATTGGGCGTGACCGATGCCTACCACCTGCCCGGCCAGCCTGGCGCGGGTTACCTCAAATCCGATGCCGAGGCCTTGACCCGCTTCCAAGCTTCTTATGTGTCTGGGCCTCTGCCGCGCCGGACGCTTGCCGACGCCTCCGTGGACCACCCCGCAGCGTCCCGCGGCCGCGTGCAGCTCTTTCATGGCTGGTCCCAGGAAGAGGACAATACTAGCGCTGCGGTGGTTCTCGATGACTCCACCACTGTGCTTACCGAGGTCGTGCGCGCCGCGGCGGAAGAGGCCCACCTGCGCGATCAATCGGCGCACCGCATCTGGCTGCCGCCGCTACCGCCGGTCATTGAGCTATCCGCGTTGCCGGGGCTTTCCGGTGCAGATGACGCGGGTGCAGTCTCGCCCGCAGTGGACCAAGGGTCGCTGCGCGCGCCCATCGGCATTATCGATAGGCCGTACTACCAACGCCAGGACGAGCTGATTATTGATTTCACCCAGCACGGCGGACACATGGCCCTGTGTGGCGGTCCACAGTCCGGTAAATCGAGTGCGCTGCGCACGATCGTCTCTGCGCTAGCTCTACGGCATGATCCGCAGGCGGCACGCTTCTACGTCATCGATCTTGGCGGCGGTCAGCTAGCATCCCTGGAGCGACTGCCCCACGTGGCCGGAGTTGCCGGGCGCGAGGAGGGCGAAAAGGTACGGCGCATCGTCGACGAAGTAGCTGGGTTTATCCGCCGTCCAGAACGGTGCGCAACCTTCCTTGTCATTGATGGCTGGCACCACATCGGTACCTCGAATGCGGAGTTTGAAGACATAGCGGAGAAGGTTACCGAGATCGTCGCCGATGGCGCCTCCGCCCACGTGCACGTCATCATTGCCACTTCGCGGTGGACCACGATGCGCCCCGCTATCCGCGATCTCATTGCCAACCGCCTCGAGCTGCGCCTAGGCGAGGCCTTGGATTCGCTCATCGACCGCAAACTACAGCAAAAGCTTCCCTGCGCGCCGGGCCGCGGGCTCACCTTGACGGGTGAGAATATGCTCTTAGCTCGCACCTCTAACCAGGACATCGCTCACATCTGCCGCGTTCATGCGGAGGCTCAGCCGGTTCCTCAGCTCAAGATGCTGCCCGCCGTGCTTACCCCGGCCGCACTCGCAGCTCAAGGGGATGTTCCCGCCGGTGAGATCGCCTGGGGCATCGGCGGGCGCGACCTCGATACGCTGACCTGGAATCCGTCGCGCGAGCCGCACCTAGTGGCAATCGGGGCGCAGGGGTGTGGCAAGTCCACCTTCCTGGCGCAGGTCATGCGCGGTATTAGCGCTTTTGCGAGGGAAGACGCCCGGCTCGTGGTCATCGACCAGCGCCGAGCCCACCTAGGAACCTTGGACCAGAACATGGTTGCTGCCTACGCCGCGACGCAGTCGAGTGCGCAAGAGACCATTGTCGATACAGTCCGGACCCTGGAATCTCGCCTGCCTGGCCCGGACATTACCCCGGCGCAGCTCGCCGCACGAGATTGGTGGCAGGGCCCAGATATTTACCTAGTCATCGATGATGCGGACCTGCTGAGCGATATTGCCCTCTCGCCACTGCTGGAATTGCTCCCACATGCCCGCGACATTGGCTTGCACCTTGTTATCGCTCGCAAATCCGGCGGCATCGGCCGTGCCCTCTTTGGCCAATTCTTTTCCGCGGTGCGCGATCTGCAGCCGGCGCTGCTGCTTTTCGACGCCGACCGCGACGAAGGAACCATCTTCGGCCTCAAGCCCTGCCACCAACCACCCGGGCGCGGTCAGTGGAGCATCCGCGGTGAAAACCTCGGCGTCGCCCAAGCGGTGTACCTAGAAGGAGAAAAGTAAATGACCACCAATCTCAGCGCGCATACGCCAACCGACACCCCTATCCCTACTGGTGGGGAGACCACCGCCGGCCCCATTACCGTCACCATCCTGGATGCGGCCACAATCTTTGAAGGGCCCGAAACGGTCTATCGCTATGACCTGCCGGGAACCGGCATTGTGGAAGGCTGGGCCTTAGGCCAAGTCATGGATCAGATATCCAAGATGGCGGGACCGTCCTGGCCCGACGTGGAAGCCTGCGTGGTGGCAGACTCTTCCGGCACGGGAATTGCGCAGGAAGCCACCTCTATTATCTGCCGGCAATTGGAAGTCACCGGGGTGCACCTCATCGACCCAGAACCAACCATCTCCCCGCTAGCCGCCCCGGACCCACTCGATCCGCCTCCTCACCCGGTTCCTGAAGCCACTGATTCGGCACCTCCCACTACGGTGATGGAAGCACCTGCTTATGACGAACCGGTAACGCCACGCTGGACCGACCGCCTGCGCGGTTGGCTCGGAGCCATCGATATCTTTCATGTGGCAATTGCCGTGGTCATCATCGCCGTGGCTGGGGCTTCTTGGTGGACCATCGGTGCCCAAGCTTCAGGTGAAGGCG
The DNA here is from genome assembly GCF_022347395.1 of Corynebacterium sp. ACRPF. Classification (NCBI taxonomy): domain Bacteria; kingdom Bacillati; phylum Actinomycetota; class Actinomycetes; order Mycobacteriales; family Corynebacteriaceae; genus Corynebacterium; species Corynebacterium sp. ACRPF. The sequence continues at coordinate 98,065 of NZ_JAKRNB010000006.1, read as the reverse complement.
ACGCCGCTCCGGATGCATCGCACCCGCAACCCCGCGCTGCCGAGCCAAGCGGCGATGGTGCGGCGGAGTTCGCGCCGGCCTCGCCGCAACCGGGAATGCCAGGCGCGTCAGATTCCGGCAGCGAGGAATTGAACCCAGGCGAAAAGCGCTTAGACGTGGAAGGAATGTCAGTAGTAGTCCCCAGTGGGTTCCACACCAAGGTAGAAGATGGTCTGGTCACCGCCACCGGGAAAGACCCGAACCTACGCATCCTGCTGGCGGCGGATGAGATGTTTAACGTGCCGGCGGATGCCCTGTTCAAAGAAATTCACGCGCAGGTCGACGAAGATCCGACGCTTCGCGATGCCACCGATGAGGCAGGGCGCCTGACCTATACCGAAGACCCCGGGGACGGCTCCTTGGTGGAATGGACCACTTGGGAAGACCGAGGCCACCAGATGTCCGTGGGGTGCCATACCCGGCATAACTCCAACGCCGTTCAAAAGGCAGCCTGCCGCATGGCCACGGAAAGCCTGGTCAAAAAATAGTCTCAAAAACTTTGCCCCAGCCGGGAACCGTTTGGCGGAAAGTTCAGTCCAATAAAGGTGAGAAAGCACAGATGCGAAGCACAGCTGCTTTTTCGGGGGAAATACACACAATCTCATCCGCCCTAAGGAGGGGCGCACTCTTATGTCTCAGACTTTCAAGACACAAGCCGATGTCATGGTTGCCACCGCTGGCAAAGTCGATAACACCAATGATGAAGTCCAAGGCGAGCTCACCCGCCTGCAGGGCGTCGTCGACTCCGTCCGTGGCAGCTGGGTTGGCCAGGCGCAGGTCTCCTTCGATGACCTGATGCAGCGCTACAACACCTCTGCACAGCAGCTGCGCGAGGCCTTGGCCTCTATCTCTGACAATATCCGCAGCAACGCCCACAACTTCGACAACGTGGAAGCAGAAAACACCCAGGCATTCTCCAACGTGGGCGGCGGCCTCGCCCTCTAAACCGCACCGCACACTTCACTACTCCGCAGCCCAAAAGCTATAGATTCACAGAAGGGAATCAACCACCACATGTCCGAGATCAAGTACGAATTCGGTGCCATTTCTTCCGCCGCAGCCGACATCAACGCCACCTCTGGTCGCATCAACAGCACCTTGGCAGACCTGAAGGCGCGCCTACAGCCGATGGTAAGCACCTGGGAGGGTGAGTCCGCCGTGGCTTATAACCAAGCGCAGGCCAAGTGGGACAAGGCATCCCAGGAACTCAACACCGTGCTCGCCACCATCTCCAAGACCGTCGCGCAGGGCAACGATGCAATGAGCGACGTCAACCGTCGCGCCGCCGCAAGCTGGGGCTAAATCCACACCCTGATTGCACGGTTCCACGCTGTCCCCGTCGGAGCTGCGGTGCCACTGACCACACCCGCGTGGCAGGAGGCGGACGCAGCCGCAGCCTTGGCCACGAAACCAGCGTGGCTACTCCTTTTCTAGCTCTATTCTCTTGCAATCTCTTCCACTCTTTGAAGTCGTACCTTTCTAGTCCGTACCCACGAACCGGCACCTCCCGTTTGAGCCGCGGAAGGTGCCGGTTTCGGTGTTTTGGTCTTTGGGCAGGTGAGCAAGTAGGGTAGGAAACCTATGTGTTCGCTCGTCGGCAAGCAGCTGGCGAAGCGCTCCCTGCAGGTCTCCACCGGCCGCTGTACGGGAGTGAATGGATGCTTAGCGCTGGCCGGCAGTTCCGAGACAGACTTTCAAGGAGTCAAATTGTCTACTTTCCACCCAAAGAGCGGTGACATCACCCGCAAGTGGTACGTCATCGACGCTACTGATGTGGTGCTGGGCAAGCTCGCTTCCACCGTTGCAGACCTGCTGCGCGGCAAGCACAAGCCACAGTTCGCACCGAACGTTGATGCTGGTGACCACGTCATCATCATCAACGCTGACAAGATCCACGTTTCTTCCGTCAAGCGCGGCCGCGAGATGCGCTACCGCCACTCCGGTTACCCGGGCGGCCTGAAGTCCATGACCCTGGGTCAGTCTTTGGACGCCAACCCGGTTCGCGTTATCGAAGAATCCGTTGCCGGCATGATGCCGCACAACAAGCTCTCCCGCGCTTCCATCAAGAAGCTGCACGTCTTCGCAGGCGAAGAGCACCCGTACGCCGGCCAGAAGCCGGAAACCTTCGAGTTTAAGCAGGTGGCACAGTAATGTCTGAGCAGAACATCGACAACAACGTAGCCGACGCTGCTGACATCGCTGCAGCAAGCGCCGCTACCGAAGAGTTCACCAACACCATCGGTGACTCCATCGCACCGGCCGAGACCGAAGAGGTCGAGGCTGCCGCTCCGGTACACGAGGGCCCGATCCAGACCGTCGGTCGTCGTAAGCGCGCCGTCGCACGTGTTCGCCTCGTTGCTGGCTCCGGCCAGATTGTGGTTAACGGCCGCGAGTTCGGCGAGTACTTCCCGAACAAGCTGCACCAGCAGGATATCCTCACTCCGCTGACCCTGCTGGAGCGCGAGAACCAGTTCGACCTCAAGGTCACCGTTAACGGCGGCGGCCCAACCGGTCAGGCTGGCGCCCTGCGCCTGGCTATCGCTCGTGCACTGAACATCTACAACCCGGCTGACCGCACCGCCCTCAAGAAGGCTGGTCTGCTCACCCGAGATGCTCGTGCAGTTGAGCGTAAGAAGGCTGGTCTGCACAAGGCACGTCGCGCACCGCAGTACTCCAAGCGTTAATCTCGCTTATACTGCGCGCGCAAGCGCTACGCAAAGCCGCTGCTTCCTTTGGGAAGTGGCGGCTTTCGTCGTTTTTGAGCTTCGGCAGAGAATATTGAGTTTGTGGCGACGGTTGCCGAGTTTCCTTCACTATCGTGGCTGGATTCTGACCGTAGCTGTGCAGAGCAGGAACTTCTGAAGTTGGTTGCGGAAGTAGTAGAAGATATGCAGATTTCAGGGGAAGTCATCCCACAACCGTTGGGGACTCGGTCATATTCGGGAAAATTCAACGTTCGAACCTCTCCGTCGCTGCATCGCAAGCTGGTCATGGAAGCAAGGACGGAAGGAATTTCACTCAACGCCTTGATAAACCAGAAGCTTGCCTCCGCCTAAACCGCCCCAACATGCAATCGATGGGCACAGGAGTGCATAATTGACTGCATGACTCGACTTTTTGGAACCGATGGCGTTCGCGGCCTCGCGAACAAGAAGCTGACCCCAATTCTGGCCTTGCAACTAGGCCAGGCCGCTGCAGAGGTATTTACCGCCAAGCGTGAATCCTACGAGCGCCAGCCGCTGGCCATTATTGGCCGCGACCCGCGTGTTTCTGGCGAGATGCTGGATGCAGCGATTGCGTCCGGTCTGGCTTCCCGCGGCGTGGACGTGGTGCGCGTGGGCGTGCTGCCTACGCCGGCGATTGCCTACCTGACGGATGACTATGGTGCGGATTTGGGCGTGATGATCTCCGCCTCCCACAACCCGATGCCAGACAACGGCATCAAGTTCTTCTCCGCAGGTGGTAAGAAGCTGCCGGACGAGGTAGAAGATCAGATTCAAGCCACCATGGAAAACCTCACCGAGGATGGCCCGACCGGCACCAAGCTAGGCCGTATCATTTCGGAGGCCCCGGACGGACGCGAGCGCTACCTCAACCACTTGAAGGAAGTGGTCTCCACCGACCTGGGCGGCATCAAGGTGGTCGTAGACACCGCCAATGGTGCGGCCTCCAAGGTTGCTCCGATCGCCTACGAGGCGGCTGGTGCAGAGGTTATTGCTATCCACAACAAGCCGAATGCCTTCAATATCAATGAGGACTGCGGTTCGACGCACATTGAAAAGGCACAGGCGGCCGTCGTCGAGCATGGTGCCGATCTGGGCCTAGCCCACGATGGCGACGCCGACCGTTGCCTGGCTGTGGATGCCGAGGGCAATGTTGTTGACGGTGACCAGATTATGGCACTGCTGGCCGTAGGCATGAAGGAGGATAATGACCTGCGCTACAACACTCTGGTAGCAACCGTCATGTCTAACCTGGGCCTGAAGCTAGCCATGCAGGAACAAGGCATCGAGGTGCGCCACACCGCAGTAGGCGACCGCTACGTGCTGGAAGAGCTCAACCGCGGCGATTTCTCCTTGGGTGGCGAGCAGTCTGGCCACGTCGTGTTGCCAGATGATTGCACGACTGGCGACGGCACGCTTACTGGCCTGTCCATCATGGCGCGCATGGCCAAGTCCGGGAAGTCCCTAAAGGAATTGGCATCGGTGATGACCGTGCTGCCGCAGGTACTCATTAACGTGCCGGTTTCTGATAAGGGTGTCATCATGGACGCCCCCGAGGTACAAGAAGCCATTGCCCAGGCCGAGGAAGAACTCGGCGAAACCGGCCGCGTCCTGTTGCGCCCCTCCGGCACTGAGGAGGTTTTCCGCGTCATGGTGGAGGCCGCCGATAAGGAGCAGGCCCGCAAGGTTGCCGGCAGGCTTTCCGCCATCGTTTCCTCGGTCTAGCGCAACCGCCGGGTGCGGAAGAATTTTGGCATCCTAGGGAACCATTTGGCGCAATCCCCAGTCCAATGAAGGTGAGAACTTTTACCGCATATGGATTTGGGGGAATACACCAGTGTCTAAGGTTTTTCTTCGCCCCTTGGAGGCGATGTCCGCACTACGGCAGGTCGTAGCCGATAACGACGAACAACGCGATGCCCACCGGGCCGAGGTGCCGGATTTTCCGGTGGCCGCGGCTGGACGCAACTTTGGCGGCCACGGTGAGCGCATTCGCGATGTCTTGGCGCGCATCCATGAGCGCGGCGGGCAGAGGTTGGATAATCTATCCGCCACCGCCCATGCCGCTCATGAACAGGTGCGCGCCTTTGCCGATTTTGATGAGTCCTTCGGCAGCTCCTTTGCGCGCGGCGGGGAGGCGGACAGCAAGTGAGTACGCTGACAAAATCCCTGCTGGGGGACTATTCCAACGCGATTTCCCAATTCCAGTTCGCCTGCTTGGGAAGCTACTCGGGCCCCAGCATGCCGATGAACCTACTGGGGGAGCTAGTCGGTGCGGTGGACGGCATCGCGCCCGAAAACCTGGTGAAAAACACCGTTGCGGCCGTAGGCGGTAACCGCCCGAAGGGAGGCGGTGCTGGATTAGCGGGCTATTTGCAGCAAGATGATTCCGAGGTTGCTCAAGGCGCTATCCGCGAGCACCTGTGCGGCGTGCAGGAAGATTTCGACATTGACCGCCAGGATGCTGCCCATCTCACCAGTTCGGCGGAGCAGTGCTCGGGCGCTATTGCCGACGTCGTCGATGTCTCCGACACTGCCCTTACCGAGCTCATCTCTGCGGTCATCCCACTGCTGAATATCTTGTCCATGGTGGCCACCAAGCACCCGCTGGCCAGGTTTATCATCCCGATTCTTTCCACCATCGGCGGGCGCGTTATCGAAGAGACGAATCACAATATCGCTAGCACCTGCCGCGACCGCGATGATGCGATTGAGTCCTGCTATAACGAGTTTGAATCGCGCTGCGAATGCGTCTGCGAGCGCCCAATGCCGGAAGAATGCCCGACGCCGGCTAAACCTACAGATGACGCCTGCCCGGCACCGGTAGAGCAATGCCCGGAGACTCCTACTCCCACTAAGCCGATGCCGAAGGAAGAGTGCCCACCTCCGCCGTTGCAGCCCACCGAGCCGGCCCAGGTGGAGTGCCCACCAGAGCCCACGCCCATGCCGGAGCCTGAATCAAAGCAAGAATCGAGCCACACCACTTCCGCGCCGCCACAGCCGACGCCTCCTTCGCCACCACCAGTTCCACCAAGGGAATGCCCCGAGCCCGAGCCGGAGCAATCATCCAAGACGGAAGTGCACACGGAGACCACTGCAGAACACGGCGCGGGCTGCCACTGCAATCAGTGCACCGAGCAACCATTTACCGAGCGTCCATCACAGTCCCAGCGCGACGTAGAGATCACCAGGCCGGCGCAGGCGGAGATCATTCCGCCGCAGGAGCCGCCAGAACAGCCACATCAAGTAGAAGAACCGTGCCCGGACCCTGAACCCCAGCCAGAGCCGGAACCCAAGCCAGACATGGATACAGAACCCGCTTCTGACTCGGGCGCAGGCGAGGAAACACTCTGCCCGGAAAATACCGCGGGAAATTCTGAAGAATGTGTGGAAACGACCCAAACCAGCTCAGAAGGCTGTGGAATTGAATCCTCCTGCAGTGGCAGCCTCGGCCTGGTAGGGGCCGGAATCGCTTTAGTAGGCGTGGGCCTCATTGTGGAAGGTGCCGCGCAGTGCCTGGAGCACATGTCCGACGCGGATTGCCCGGTGCAAGAGCCTGAACCGGGCCCTGAGCCTGAGCCAGAACCAGAACCTGATCCCTGCCCGGAACCTGAGCCCGAACCCGAACCCGAGCCATGCCCCGAACCCGAGCCATGCCCCGAACCCGAGCCATGCCCCGAACCCGAGCCAGCTGGTGATGATGGCGTTATGGCGCCACCTCCTGAGCTGTCTCAGGTAGAGGAGCCAACGCCGCCACCAGAGAAGGTGGCACACCTCCAGGCGGCCGGTCCAGCAGAGGCACCGTCACCAGCCCCGGCTCCTGAACCAGCACCGGCACCGGAACCGGCCCCGGCACCGCAGCCGGCTCCAGAAGAAGCACCGGCACCGGACCCAGCACCGCAGCAGGAGGCGGCACCCGCGCCAGAAGAACCAACCATTAAGGCACGAAAGGCAGGTCAGTGGTAATGAATAACGACTTCGCAGAATTTGCGCAGGGCTTTCGGGAAAGGACGGCTAAACGCCTGCTGGAATTTGAAAAAACGCTGGCGAAAGCGCAAGACGAGCTAGAAAAGTCCGCGGATAAAGCCATGCAGGAGGCGCGAAGGGAGAAAGGGCAGGTGGGGCGTCGGCAAGCGGCGGCGATGCCAAGGCCCCGATATGGCGCTGCCCCGGCGCGCTCAAGGAACGCGTCGGGGCAGGTGCAATCTGTGCTGCGGCGGGGCTAATACCTTAGGCGTCGCGGGTGACGCCGGCGCGCTCGGCCAAGTCCTCGCCTACGAGGCTTTGGACCTTTTTGGCGCTCGCCTCTGGATCCGCAAAGGCGTCATAGGTGGAATCGCCATTGAGGGTGGCCAGCAGGAAGCCGGTGACCAAGCCGCGGGCGATTTCGGTGGGGCCGGACTGGAAGGCGGCGGTGCCGATGGCCAGCTTGCGCAGGCGATCTTCGGTAAAGCCGGCGTGGCTGCCCTTGTCGATGGCGCGGAAGCAGACTGGGCCATTCCAGTTATGGGCCAGCTTGGCGGGGTTGCCAGCATTGAAAATGTCTTCCTGGCCGGCGCCAATGACCAAGCCCGGGGTAGTAATGCGGCGCGCCGCCTGCACCGCAGACGGCGCGGTGATGGAAGGATAAATCGCGGCGACGGCGGCGACCTTCTGGTTATCCAAGGCGCCAAGCACGGCCGTGCCACCGCCCATGCCGTGGCCAATCATGCCGAGCTTGCCCGGGGAGACCGTAATATTGCCAGCGCCAAGCTTTACCCCAGCGGCAATCTGCAGCGCGGATTCCATATCCGCGGCCAGGTTGCGGTGGTTAGGGAAGGGGCCGGTCTCGGAATCGGGGGCTACCACGACGATGCCCCAGCTAGCCAGGTGGCGCAGGGTGGCGTGGTAATCCTTAATCTTGTGCATCCAGTCATGGCCAAAGGCCACGGCGGGCAGGCTTTGGCCCTCCGCAGGGGTATAAACCTTGCCGGTGATTCCGGCATAGTCAAGGTCGCCAACCAAAACTCGGTTGCGACCGCGCTTCGACAACGTTGCTAGATGTTTATTCAAATTCGCAGACACGCATTCCAGGATAGAGGAAGATCACCCGCTAGGCGGGAAAGGGTGCGGGTTTATCTGAGAAATGTCTGCGTAGTATCCAGCCGAGCCACGGGTGTGGTGGAAAGGCTTTCCTAAGCCCCTCCTAACTTGCGCCCCTGTGGGTAGGGGAGTGCAATGTGTGGGCAACTACATACTCTAATTTTTCTGGGAAGGCGGGCTGCGGTACATGACTACCGGCGTCGTTGATGTGGAAGAACTTTCTACTCGTTATGGGATGGAGGTAAAGGCCGAGGTCATTGACCGCGTGGCACATGCCTCCGATGCCTCGCACTACCTGTACACCCCCAAGGCAGTCATCGAGGCCCGCTCGGCCGAGCACGTGGCCGCCATCTTCCGCGCGGGCCGGCAGCAGAATGTTCCGGTCACCCTGCGCTCCGGCGGTACCTCCCTTGCCGGCCAGGCTTCCGGCGATGGCTACCTGGTGGACGTGCGCAAGCACTTCCGCGGCATCGAGGTATTGGATGAGGGCAAGCGCGTGCGCGTCCAGCCCGGCGCCACGGTGCGCCAGGTCAACGCCCGCCTGGGCCTGCGCAATCGCAAGCTTGGCCCGGATCCGGCTAGTGAATCTGCCTGCACCATCGGTGGCGTGGTGGCCAATAACTCCTCCGGTATGGCCTGCGGTACCGAGCTCAATACGTATAACACTCTGGAATCGCTAACGTTTGTGCTGCCTACCGGCACCGTGATCAATACCGCCGATGCGGATGCAGACCGGCAGTTCCAACAGCAAGAACCGGAGCTGGTGGAAACGCTCACCCGCCTGCAGCGCCGCGTGCGCGATAACCAGGAGTCTGTGGATATTATCCGCCGCCACTTCCAGCTGAAAAACACGATGGGCTATGGCCTCAATTCCTTCCTGGATTTTGATAGCCCGGTCAAGCTCTTTGAGCACCTGCTCATCGGCTCGGAGGGAACCCTGGCCTTCATTGCAGAAGCGGTATTCCGCACGGTGCCGATTTCCAAGCTGACCACCACCACGGTGGCTGTCTTTGATGACCTCACCGCCGCCACCAAGTCCCTGCCGGCCCTGCTAGATACCGGGGCGGCCACTCTGGAGTTGATGGACTCTGCCTCGATCCGCGTGGGCCAAGGCTTTGACAAGGTCCCGCAGGCCATCACCGGTTTCGATGTGGATAAGCAGGCCGCGCTGCTCATTGAGTACCACGCCGACGCGGAAGAAGAACTGCGGGAGAAGGAGGGCAAGGGCTCGCAGCTTCTGCGCGAGCTGCCGCTGCAATCGCCAGCCGCCTTCTCGGCCGACGCCGCTTCGCGCAATACCGCGTGGAGCTTCCGCAAGGGCCTCTACGCCCAGGTCGCTGAGGCGCGCCCGTCCGGTACAACCGCGCTTTTGGAAGACATCGTCGTGCCCGTGGGGGATTTGGCTGATACCTGCTCTTCCCTGCAGGAACTCTTTGCCCGCTATGGCTATGACGACGCCGTAATCTTCGGCCACGCCAAGGACGGCAATATCCACTTCCTGCTCACGGACCGCTTTGAAGGCGATGACGCCATCGGCCGCTATAACGACTTCAACGAGGGCATGGTCGACTTGGTACTCTCGGCCGAGGGCAACCTCAAGGCCGAGCACGGCACCGGCCGGGCCATGGCGCCGTATGTACGCCGCCAGTATGGCGACGAACTTTACGCGGTCATGCAAGAACTCAAGCGGGCCTGCGATCCCACCAATACGATGAACCCGGGCGTCATCTTGGACGATGACCCCGATGCGCACATCAAAAACATCAAGCTCAACCCCACCGTGGAAGAGGAAGTGGACCGCTGCGTGGAGTGCGGCTACTGCGAGCCGGTCTGCCCATCGCGCGATCTCACGCTTACCCCACGCCAACGCATCGTCGTGCGCCGCGCCCGCAAGCGCGCGGAAGAAGCTGGCGATAGCCAGCTAGTAGCCGAGCTGGATGAGGCCTATGAATACATGGGCATCGAGACCTGCGCGGTGGATTCCATGTGCCGGACCGCGTGCCCGGTAGGTATCGATACCGGCAAGTTCATCAAGCGCCTGCGCCGCGAGGAGGCCCAACCAGCGCAGCAGAAGCTGTGGGGCGCTGCCGCCAAGAATTGGCAGGTCGTTAGCCAAGGAGCCGGGCTGGCGCTTACCGGCGCGCACCTACTGCCCACTGAGCTGGTCAAGAAGGTCACCGACGTGGGCCGCAGCCTCATCGGCACCGATAACTTGCCGCAGTACCAGCCGGAGCTGGGCAAGGGCGGCAAGTCCCGTGGCCGCTTGGCCGGGCGCGTGGGTGACCGCTACGCGCAGACCACCGGAATTTACCTGCCTGCCTGCGTGAACACCATGTTTGGCCCGCAGGGTGGTGGCAAGGGCACTACCGATTCCTTCGTGGCTCTCTTGGAGCGCGCCGGGGTAGCGCTGGAGGTTCCGGAGGGCATCGACAAGCTCTGCTGTGGCACCCCATGGGCGTCTAAGGGCATGCAGGCCGGCCACGATGCGATGGAGCAGCGCGTGCGCGATGTCGTCATGGAGGCCACCGATGGTGCGCGCCTGCCGGTCATCGTGGACGCCAGCAGCTGCACCGCCGGATTTAAGGACATGCTGGAGTCCGTGGGCATTACCGTCATCGACGCCATTAGCTTTACGGCCGATACCCTCCTGCCGCAGCTTGCGGTCAAGAACCCCGCGGCTTCCGTGACCGTGCACCCCACCTGCTCTGCCTTCCAGCTGGGCATGATGGAAGATGTGGAGAAGGTAGCCCGCGCCGCCGCGGCCGAGGTACACATTCCCACTGAATGGAATTGCTGTGGCTATGCCGGCGAACGCGGCATGCTGCATCCGGAGCTAACCGACGCCGCAACGCGCGCCGAGGCAGCGCAAGTCAAGGAAATCGGGGCGCAGTATCACGCCTCGACCAACCGCACCTGCGAGCTCGGCTTGACCCGTGCTACCGGCGAGGATTATCACCACATTCTGGAACTTTTGGAGCAGGCGACGCGCTAGTTTTCCCAGCGCACTAGCGGGTGGGGCACTATGCCCCGCTTGCCGACGCCCCGCCCGCCTAGAGGTTTCTTCCACGTGCTGTAAAATCAGCAACCATGTGTGGAATTGTTGGATATATTGGTCACGCTGGTGGTGACCGTGATTACTTCGCCCTCGACGTAGTCCTGGAAGGGCTGCGCCGTTTGGAATACCGCGGCTATGACTCCGCTGGCGTAGCAATGTACGCCGATGGGGACATTAGCTGGCGCAAGAAGGCCGGTAAGGTCGCTGCGTTGGATGCTGAGATTGATGGCCGCCCGTTGCCAGACTCCGTGCTGGGCATTGGCCATACCCGCTGGGCTACCCATGGTGGCCCTACCGACCTGAATGCGCACCCGCACGTGGTCGATGGCGGCAAGCTGGCCGTGGTGCACAACGGCATCATTGAGAACTTTGCCGAGCTCAAGTCCGAGCTTTTGAACAAGGGCTACAACTTCGTTTCCGAGACCGACACTGAGGTTGCCGCTACGTTGCTGGGCGATGTCTTCCACAACGAGGCCGCTGGGGACCTCACCAAGGCAATGCAGCTGACCTGCTCCCGCTTGGAGGGCGCCTTCACACTGCTGGCCATCCACGCCGAGCAGGCCGATCGCATCGTTGCCGCTCGCCGTGACTCGCCGCTGGTTATCGGCCTGGGCGAGGGCGAGAACTTCCTTGGCTCCGACGTATCCGGCTTCATCGATTACACCAAGTCCGCCGTGGAGATGGACAACGACCAGGTCGTGACCATCACCGCCGACGAAGTAGAAATCACCGATTATGCGGGCAACCCTGCACAGGGCAAGCCTTTTGAAATCAAATGGGATGCCGCCGCTGCCGAAAAGGGTGGCTTCGATTCCTTCATGGAAAAGGAAATCCACGATCAGCCTTCCGCTGTGCGCGATACCCTGCTCGGCCGCTTCGACGAACAGGGCCAGCTGACCCTCGATGATCTGCGCATCGATGAGACCGTTTTGAAGTCCATCGACAAGATCATCGTCATCGCTTGCGGTACCGCCGCCTATGCCGGCCACGTGGCACGCTATGCCATCGAGCACTGGTGCCGCATTCCTACCGAGGTCGAGCTCGCCCACGAGTTCCGTTACCGCGATCCGATCGTGAACGAGAAGACCTTGGTCGTCGCCCTGTCCCAGTCCGGTGAGACCATGGATACCCTGATGGCCGTGCGCCACGCCCGCCAGCAGGGAGCCAAGGTTATCGCCATCTGCAATACCCAGGGCTCGTCCATCCCGCGCGAATCCGATGCCGCGCTCTACACCCACGCCGGTCCGGAAATCGCTGTGGCCTCCACCAAGGCCTTCCTGGCGCAGATTACCGCTACCTATCTGCTCGGCCTCTACCTGGCTCAGCTGCGCGGCAACATGTTCGCCGATGAAATCCAGAGCGTTCTGGCTGAGCTGCGCCACATGCCGGACAAGGTTCAAAACGTCATCGACGAAGAGGACCAGGTGGCCAACCTGGCCAACTCCATGAAGGATGCGGAATCCGTGCTCTTCTTGGGCCGCCACGTTGGCTTCCCTGTAGCTCTTGAGGGCGCGCTCAAGCTCAAGGAGATCGCCTACCTGCACGCCGAGGGCTTTGCCGCCGGCGAGCTCAAGCACGGCCCGATTGCACTGATTGAGGAAGGCCAGCCGGTCTTCGTCATCGTGCCGTCCCCGCGCGGCCGCGACTCCCTGCACTCCAAGGTTGTCTCCAATATCCAGGAGATCCGCGCCCGTGGTGCCATCACCATCGTGATTGCGGAAGAGGGCGATACCGCCGTGGAGGATTACGCTAACCACGTCATCCGCATCCCGAAGGCACCGACCCTCATGCAGCCGCTACTGGCCACCGTGCCGCTGCAGATCTTCGCCGCCCATGTAGCAAAGTCCAAGGGCTACGACGTGGATCAGCCGCGTAACCTGGCCAAGTCCGTGACCGTGGAGTAATCCACGCCGAACGGTACTAGCTAAGCCTCCTTGCCTGCTGCGTTTCTTGCGTGGAAGGGAAGGGGGCTTTGGCATTTCATTGAAGCTTGAAACTGTTATGCTATTAGGAGCAATTGTTGTCGGTGAAAGGAGTAGGCAGTGCTCATCCGTCGTGTTTTTGCGTAAAACACTAAAGGAAGAACGGATTTAAGCATGCCTATTTTATTGAACGACCTTTCCCTAGTATGGCCCGATGGCACAACCTGCTTCAGTGGCCTAAACGGTGTCTTTTCTGGTCCTTTAACTGCGCTCATTGGGGATAACGGTGCAGGAAAAACAACTCTGCTTAACGTCATCCTTGGCAAAATCTTGCCCACTGCTGGAACGGTGGAAAAGCCGGAATCGATAGCGTACCTGTCACAAGACCTTGCTTGGAATGAACATGATGTAGTAGCAGACATCTTCGGTGTCACCCAAGTGCTCGCGGCGATTTACGCAGTCGAAGCCGGTGAGTATGAACCAGAACTTTATGAGTTAATTGGGGAGCAATGGGACGTCGGTGAGCGCATTGCCGCTGCCCTTTCCGCCGCTGGATTGGATATCCCATTAGACCGCCCTATCGCAAGCCTCTCTGGAGGGGAAGCGGTACGCGTCGCTTTGGTGGCGGTGTTCCTGTCCGAGCCGGATTTCATTATCCTTGATGAACCGACCAATAACCTCGACGGATCTGCAAAGAAGCATCTGAAAGAAATGTTGGTGAATGCCGCTGCGCCGGTGTTAGTGGTAAGCCATGACAAAGACTTGTTGGATGTAGTTTCCGAGGTAGCGGAATTAAGGGATGGGAACCTACGCTTCTTCCAAGGCAACTATTCCGACTACCTAGCCACGATTAATGCAGAACAGGAAGTAGCTCAAAAAGCAGTATCTGCCGCCAAGGCGACTTATAAGCAGCAACTTCGCGAACAACAAGCAATGCAAACACGAATTGCGCGTGATGCGCGCCGTGGAAAGAAGTTCGCGGAGTCGAAGCGCAAACCAGGCATGACGATGAAGCTTGATAAGCAGCGATCCGAAAAGACGGCATCACGCAGAGCGCAAATCCATTCAGGCGCAGTTGAAGCGGCCCAACGCTCTTTAGCTCGAGCTGAGCGAAACATACGAGATGATGATTCGGTCTATATCGAGCTGCCACAAACTGAGCTGCCGGAAGGAAAGCGGGTTATTTCGATTCCTGGGCTGACGATTGTCGGCCCAGAACGGGTGCGCTTGTCAGGACCAAATGGAAGTGGCAAGACCACGCTCTTAAACCGAATTAACTCCGGTGAGGCGGGCTACGTGATCGGCAACTCGGGGTATTTGCGTCAACGAATTGGATTAGATCCTTCTCTAAGCGTATGGGACGTGGTTACCAACGCGAATCCACGAGAGGATCCGCAGTTCATCCGTGATCAGCTAGCTCAGTTGTTGTTTCAATCTGACTCGGTTCATGCGTTGACAGGGACCCTCTCGGGAGGCGAAAGATTTAGGGCGGAATTCGCCAGAGTGCTCTTAGCGGATCCGGCGCCGCAATTGCTAATGCTCGATGAGCCGACTAACAACATCGATATTTCAACTGTTGATTGGTTGGTCTCAGTCTTGAAAAACTATCGGGGCGCATTGCTAGTGGTGAGCCATGATGAAGATTTCTGCTCGCGGATCAAACTTACGAGGCAAGTTTCTATAGAGGACATTGGATGAGCCGACTCCAAGGTGGAGGTATCGCGAGTCAGTGCGCCACACCCTGCCCGAATTCAGCCCAAGGGTGAGCAGTGGCACAATGGTGGGCATGCTGAAAACCACGATTGATCTCTCCGCCATTGCGCACAACGTCCGCCTCATCAAGGAAAAGGTGGGTCCGGAGGTCAAGCTGATGTGCGTGGTCAAGGCCGATGCTTACGGGCACGGCGCGGCCAAGGTTGTGCCGGTGATGGCGCGCGCCGGCGCGGATTGCTTTGGCGTGGCCACCCTGCGGGAAGCCGTGAACCTGCGCCGCGCGGGCGTGGATGCGCCCATCGTGGCGTGGATTTGGCAAACAGATGAAATCCTCGAAGAAGCCTTGGCCAATGGAATCGAGGTAGCAGTCAACTCCCTTGAGCAGGCGCATAAGCTGGTCAAGGCCGATTTTCCTGCTGAGGTATACGTCAAGGTGGAAACCGGCATGCACCGCTCCGGTGTGGACGAAGAGGATTGGGCAGAGACCTTTAAGGTGTTGCGCGATGCCCCACACATCAAGGTGCTCG
Source organism: Corynebacterium sp. ACRPF (assembly GCF_022347395.1). Classification (NCBI taxonomy): domain Bacteria; kingdom Bacillati; phylum Actinomycetota; class Actinomycetes; order Mycobacteriales; family Corynebacteriaceae; genus Corynebacterium; species Corynebacterium sp. ACRPF. The sequence continues at coordinate 83,004 of NZ_JAKRNB010000006.1, read as the reverse complement.
GGCTCATGTCCCACTTTGCGTGCGCCGATGAGCCGGATAATCCGCACAATGACGCGCAAGAGGAGGCGTTCCGCACGGCCCTGCAACTCGCGCGTGAGATTGGTTTGGAATGCCCAATCAATCACCTGGCCAATTCGCCCGCAGTGCTGACGCGTCCTTCCTCCTATTTCGAGCAGGTGCGCGTAGGCGCCGCTTGCTATGGCTTGGAGCCCATTGAAGGACGCGAACACGGCTTGCGCCCGGCCATGACCTGGTCCGGGCAGATTTTTAACGTCAAGCCCATTAAACCGGGGGAGGGCACGTGCTACGGATTGACCTGGAAGGCGGATAAGTCGGGATTTTTGGCCACAGTGGACTGTGGTTATGCCGATGGCCTGCCGCGTGGCTATCAGGGCGACCTGCACGTGGGCATTGGTGGGCACCTCTACCCGCAGGTAGGAAGAATCTGCATGGATCAGATTGTGGTGGACTTAGGTGAGAACCCGCATGGCGTGGACACGGGGCAAGACGCCGTGATCTTTGGCAACGGGGGAGTATCGGCCACGGATCTCGCCGCGGCAGCAGGCACCATTAACTATGAGGTGGTGTGCCTGCCCGATGGCCGCACCGAACGCGAATATATAGGAGAAGAAAATGCGCAATAGCTTTCCCGAATCCGGCAGCCGCGACCTATCCACGGTGGAAGACACCTATGCCTTTGGTGAAGAGCTAGGTGCGGCGCTTGAAGCCGGCGATGTAGTGATCCTGGATGGGCCGTTGGGGGCTGGAAAGACGACGCTGACGCAGGGCGTCGCCAAGGGCATGCAGGTTAAAGGCCGCGTTACCTCGCCAACCTTCGTTATCGCCCGCGTGCACCGCTCTACTGTGGGTGGGCCAGACCTTGTGCACGTGGATGCCTACCGCCTGCTCGATGAAGGCGGTGCTAATTCCGGGGACCCGCTAGGGGAGCTCGACGCGCTGGATCTGGACACGGAGCTAGAGGACGCCGTGGTTATTGCCGAATGGGGCGGGGGACTCGTGGAACAGATTGCGGAGCGCTACCTATTTATCGGCATTGACCGCGAGCCGGCGGACTATGACGACGCAGATGAGGATGTTCGCCGCTTCACATGGTCCTGGCAAGATGTTGCATAGCACATATCTCAGCTCCAGGGGGATAAAGTGATCATTATCACTGAGTGGCTAACTTGATCCGGGTATAACCACTACGTAATTCTATTAAGGTGTTGAATTTTCTCGCCTCAAGTCCTTTGCTATCTCTATTCGTCATCATGGCGGTGGGTCTAGCGATTGGCAAGATCAAGATTTTCGGTATCTCTCTCGGTGCCGCGGCTGCGATGTTTGTGGCACTGGGTCTATCTACTGCCAATCCGGATATCCAAATTCCGCCGCTGGTCTATCAATTTGGCCTAGCGATCTTCGTTTATGCCATTGGCCTCAACTTCGGGCCTTCCTTCGTCCGCGAGTTTAAAACCCGCGGCTGGAAGCTCACCGTCTTCATGCTGGGCATGCTGGTTATTTTGGTTGCCGTTGGCTATGGCCTTATCCGTGGCTTTGGCCTGAGCGTGCCAGAGGCCGTCGGTATGTTCGCCGGTTCGCTCTCCTCTACGCCGGGCATGGCTGCCGTGGTGGAAATGGTGGGCGATTCCACTCCGGTCGTTGGCTACTCCTTGGCCTACCCAGGTGCGGTAATCGGCGCGATTCTCGTCGCCGCCATTGGCGCCAAGGTTGTCAAGGTGAACCATGAGGAAGATGCCCGCGCAGAGGGAATGATTCCCGCCGAGCTCGTAGCCAAAGGCGTGCGCCTGACCAAGAACTTCAATGACACCGCTGGCCATATCTACCGCGTTACCGGCCAGACTGTTGTGGCTACTCGTATCATCTCCGACGAGGAGCGCCACCGCCTCGCCGTCCCAGAAATGCCACTGTGCGAGGGTGAAGCATATCTGCTCAACGGCTCCGAAGAGGCCGTCGATAAGGCCATTGAGGTCTTGGGTGAAGAACACCCAGTGGAGCTGACCGAGGACGCTGGGCTTAAATACACCCGCGTTACCGTGTCCAACCCGGAGATTGCCGGTAAATCCGTCCGCGAGATCAAGGCCCTCGACCACGGCTTTATCATCGCTCGTATCCGTAAGGGCGATAAGGACCTCGTGCCGCACCCGGACACTGTGCTCAACTACTCGGATCGCGTTCGCGTGGTCACCAGCCCGAGCCGCCTGCCGTACGTGCGCAAATACCTCGGTGACTCTGAGGCCGCTTTGGGCAACGCGGACCTGTTGTCCATGGCCATCGGCCTGTCCTTGGGTATGCTTCTCGGCCTCATTCCGATTCCGATGCCGGGCGGTTCTACCCTGCAGCTGGGCTTTGGTGGCGGTCCCGTCGTCGTCGGTCTGCTCTTGGGCTACCTCAACCGTACCGGGCCGTTGAACTGGCAGATGCCATTCCACACTCGTGAGACCTTGTCCAATATGGGCCTTACCTTGTTCCTGGCCGGCGTGGGCACCTCGGCCGGTGCCTCCTTCCGTGATGCCCTGACGGATCCATCCTCCCTGACCATCATGGGCGTGGGTCTTATCATTACGCTGGTCTCCGCCATCTTGATCGGCGTCATCGGCATGCTGGTGCTCAAGCTGAAGTGGGACGAGGCCATGGGCTGTGCGGCCGGCATGACCACCAACCCGGCAGTCTTTGCCTATATTCGTGACCAAACCGGCACCGAGCTGGCCGGCCGCGGATGGGCTACGGTCTATCCCACCACAATTATCGGCAAGATTATTGCCTCGCAGGTGTTGCTCTTGCTATTGCTATAGCGGCAATATCGCGCGTTAATTACTCACCCACAGGGTCGCCCGCCTACACTGGCAGGCACTACCCTGTGGGTTTTGTGTTGCGGTTAACCAGGTAGCATCGGTTGCCAGAATTACCGCCGCCCGCCTGAAACTTAAACATTTTTCAAGGAGCCATACGCACCCCATGACTAAATTCGCTCGCAACCTCACCGCCGCCATCATCGCCATCTTTATCGTTGTCATGATGGTTCTTCTGGCCTCCTCCACGCTGCGCGAGGATAACCATTTGGAGGGAAACCTCACCTCCACGTTGTCCAAGGCGCCACATAACTTGGAGGTCATGACCGTCATGCCTACCGATGTCTATGGCGAGGAATACCCTGCCATTGGTTTCATCTGCCCGGGCATGCGCGAAGACAAGGTTAAAGAGGCACAGATCGATACCGAGAACATCACCTTTGAAGACGGTGCGGTGCCGGAAGGCAAGAGCTACGCGGTAGCCATCTCCCAGAGCGCTAAGCCCTTCATCGAAGAGCTGGATCCGGAAAAGGTCGAGGTGTGCGAGATGATTGACATGCAGGTCAAGGCCATGGAGCAGCAGGGCCAGAGCCTTGATGGTGGCGTGCCTATGATCCAGGGCACCCAGCCGCTGGGCTTCCAGCGCGAGGATGGCACCTGGAAGATGGTTGCCTAATGCGCGTCCTCGCGATCGACACGGCCACCACCGCCCTGGTTACCGGGGTGGTGGATACCGTCACCGGGCAGAGCACCGAGCGCGTGTTGGAGGATACGCGCGCGCATAATGAGCTGCTCATTCCTACCATCACCGAGGTCCTCGCAGAGGCGGGCATGGAGTTTTCCGACCTCGAAGCGGTGGTCACCGGCGTGGGCCCGGGTCCATTTACCGGGTTGCGCGTGGGTATGGCGACGGCCTCCGCGCTTGCCGACGCCCTCTCTATCCCCCTTCACGGCATCTGCACCCACGATGCCATCGCGGCCGCAGCCGAGCTCCACGTCGATCCTGCCGCCGCGGCCGAGGAAGCGACCGCCTTGGTTGCTACCGACGCCCGCCGCAAAGAGATCTACTGGGCTACTTATCGCGCTACCGACTCCGGCGTGCAGCGCATTTCTGGCCCCGCGGTGACGAAACCGGCCGAACTCGAAGTGGAACTTGCCTCCACCGCCGAGGTCATCATTCCTGACCGCCTTGCTGAGCAACTCCCCGAGCGGCTCGCCGCCCTCCCGCACCGCGCGGCCCATCCGAGTGCGACGGCCCTCGTTGCCGCGGCCGACCTCGAGGCAGAACCCGCTCCCGTCGTGCCGCTGTACCTACGCCGCCCGGACGCGGTCCCGCCGAAGCAGCAGCAGCTTTCTGCCGCCATCCCCAGGGTCGAACTGTGAAGCTGCGCGAGCTGACCCCGGCCGATGCGCCCCGGTGCGCCGAGCTGGAAGAGGTCCTTTTCCCAGGAGAAACTCCGTGGTCCAGCCGGATCTTCCGGGAAGAAATGGCCCAGCCCTTCAACTTCTATCTCGGGGTGGAAGGCGCGATCGAGGAACCGGCGCCCGTAAAGCTATTGGGCTATGCGGGCATCGGCATGATGGGCCCAGCCGCGGACCCGGAGTTTGAAATCCACACCATCGGCGTCGACCCCGCCGCGCAGCGCCGCGGCATCGCGCGGATGATGATGGACAATATCTGCCATATCGCGGATCTCAAGGACGCCCCAGTCTTCCTCGAAGTTCGCGTGGGCAATGATCCCGCAATTGGCCTGTATGAGCGCTACGGCTTTGCCAAGCAGGGGATCCGCAAAAACTATTACCAACCCTCCGGGGCGGATGCGCACGTGATGGTGCGCCCGCGCCAGTCCGAGCGCCCAAAAGATTAAGGAGCAGTCATGAAGATCATGGGCATCGAGTCCTCCTGCGATGAAACCGGCGTGGGCATCGTCGAGTTGCGCGAGGACGGCCACATGGACATCATCGCGAACGCCGTTGCTTCCTCCATGGAGCAGCACGCGCGTTTCGGCGGCGTCGTCCCGGAAATCGCCTCCCGTGCCCACCTTGAGGCCATGCCGCAGGTCATGCGGGCGGCGCTGGATGAGGCGGGCATCGAAAAGCCGGATGCCATCGCCGCCACCGTGGGGCCGGGTCTAGCCGGTGCCTTGCTGGTGGGAGCCTCGGCCGCCAAGGCCTATGCCGCGGCCTGGGGCGTGCCCTTCTACGGCGTTAACCACCTCGGCGGCCACGTTGCCGTGGCCAACCTGGAAGGCGAAGAGCTGCCGCACTCGGTGGCCCTCTTGGTCTCGGGCGGGCATACGCAGCTGTTGGAAGTAGAGGCCGTCGGCAAGCCCATGCGCGAGTTGGGCTCTACGCTTGACGACGCCGCCGGTGAAGCCTACGACAAAGTCTCCCGCCTCCTCGGCCTGGGCTACCCGGGCGGTCCGGTGATCGATAAGCTCGCCGCCCGCGGCGAAGCCACCATCGATTTCCCGCGCGGCATGTCCCGCGCCGAGGATCTGCGCGGCCCGCACCGCCACGATTTTTCCTTCTCTGGGCTCAAGACCTCCGTGGCCCGCTATGTGGAGCGCGCCGAAAAGGCAGGGGAGACCATCAGCGTGGAAGATGTCTGCGCCAGCTTTCAAGAAGCAGTGGCCGATGTCCTGACTGCCAAGGCCGTGCGTGCCTGCGAGGACACCGGCGCCCGCGTGCTGCTATTGGGAGGCGGCGTGGCAGCTAATTCCCGCCTGCGCGAGCTGGCCGCCGCGCGCTGCGCCGCCGCTGGGGTGGAGCTGCGCGTGCCGCGCTTTTCGCTGTGCACCGATAACGGCGTGATGATCGCGGCCATCGGCGCGCAACTCATCCATGAAGGTGCCCAGCCTTCTGGCCTCGGCGTAGGCACCGATACCCAGCTGGATGTAGAAGAGCCGCAGTTAACCTAAAGTTCTTCTCGCTCGCGCTGCAGACGGGGCAGGGGGCCGGTACTCTAAAGAGCGTTCATGCCCTCTTGGCTTTCTGAAGGAGCTTTCTCTCATGACCGTCGGTTTCCTTGTCAACCCTGATCTCACCCGCCGCAAGCTCGAATTCGAGCTGGAGCACGCCAACCAGTTCTTGGGCGGCACCACCGAGGACCGCGTCTCCGTTGTTTTCCAGGAAGACGGCACCACCTACGCCGCGCTCTACAATCCCGAAGCCAAGGCCGAAGGCGCCGAGCCGAACCCGGTAGCCTCCCTGGCGCGCAACGCGGCTGCCACCGGCAATGCCGCCTTCCTGCAGGACCCCATCCGCTCCATCTGCGGCCCGGTCATTTTCGTTGACGCCGAGGGCGAAGATACCACCATCGATGCCGTCATCGAGTCCGTGGAACAGGGCATTCGCGCCGTCAAGAACTACCGCGAAGACAACCCGGAGGAATACACCCTCTGGCGCGCGGCCGTTATCAATTCCGATAAGAGCCTCTAAACCCCGCCTCTCACAGGAAGGGTTCAAGCGCTTTTCGCACGCCCGTAGTACGGTGTTCACATTCTTATGGTGTTCTAGGGAGCCGTACCGCTTCTTCTAAGACTCAAAAGGTGAAAACTGTATGCTCCGTTCATCGCGCTTCGTCGCCTCCTTCGTTACCGCCCTCGCCGTGGGTGGCGCCACCGCCCTCGTGCCCGCCACCCCAGCGCTGGCCGCTGATGCTCCCATCTACCGCACCATTCTGCAGCCGGGCGAGGATGAATCCCAGGTCATGGTCACTTGGCGCACGAAGTCCAAGGCAGACGAGGTCCTCGAGGTCACAGGCCCAGAAGGCACCACCACCTTCCAGGCCGACGAGCGCGATTATGGCGCATTGCTGTACAAGTCCCAGTTCGCCACCGCTACCAACCTGCAGCCGGATACCGAGTACTCCTACCGCGTCGGCTCCGAAGAAGGCGGCTGGTCCGAACCAGAGACCTTCAACACTGGCTCCAATGGCGATGACTGGTCCTTCCTTACCGTCGCTGACCCGCAGATCGGCGTGGACCTCAAGGTGGATGACCAGGCTGAACAGTGGCGCAAGACCATCGGCCACGCGGCCTCCCACGTGCCGAATGCCAGCATGATCTGGTCCCTGGGTGACCAGGTGGAGGGTTGGGGTGCGCAGGTACCGCAGTACGATGCGTACTTCTCCGCCCCGGAGATCCGTCACATCCCCACCAACACGGTCCCGGGCAACCACGAGACCTATAACCTCACCATGAAGCATCATGATGAGCACTTCTCCAACCCGCACCAGGCGGACGATATCCGCGACCACTACTTCGAGCGCAATAACGTACTCTTCATCGGCTTGGACTCCAATGCTTCTTCCGACGCCGATATCGCCCGCCACGAGCAGTTCCTGCGCGAGGCCATCGAATCCCGCGGCGCGGATAATGACTGGATCGTCGTCGGCATGCACCACGGCCCGTACTCCCAGGGCTCGCATCACTTTGATAAGGACGTCACCAACCTGCGCGAGAAGCTCACCCCGGTGCTGTCTGAACTCAATGTCGATGCCGTGCTCTCCGGCCACGACCACATCTACACCCGCAGCCACTTGATGAAGAATAATAAGCCGGTCCTGCCGGAAGAAAAACCGCAGCGCGGCGACGTTCTCGAGCCCAAGGATGGCGAGGCGCTGTACCTGACCACCACCACCGCGGGCGGCGGCAAGTACTACGACTTCACCGACGTGAATAACAAAAAGCACAAGGGCGCGCGCATGGAGACCATCGATCCAAAGCTTGCCCACGAATCCACCGCCATGTGGCGCCAGGACTACACCGAGGACTACATGCGCGTGGACGTCTCCGATGACAAGCTCACCTTCACCACCTTCAACGAAGGCGATAACACCCTGGTGGACAAGGTTTCCCTCAAGAAGAAGGACCGCGGGGCTGCGCCTGCCGACGACGCCACCGACCCCGCAGACTCCACCGACTTCACCGACCCAGACACCCCAGAGGTGCCCAAGGATCCGGAGGGCGGCAGCTCCCTGAGTTCCAGCGATATTTTCGGCGGGCTCAGCTCGAAGAAGTAACTAGCATCGCGCCTGGGTGTGGCGGGTGTGGCTAGCGCTCCGTATGGCGCAGCCACGCCAATACGGCCTTGACCCGCCGGTTGGCGTCCTCGGGCCGGAACCCGAGCTTCATGAACACATTGGAGACATGCTTGCTTACCGCTCCTGCGGTAAGAACGAGCGTGTCTTCAATTTCTTTATTGCTCAATCCTTGGGCCATAAGCCCCAGCACCTCCCGCTCGCGGGCGGTGAGCTGGGCTAAACCAGTACGCCGCGCCGACAGCAGCGCAGTTACGACCTCTGGGTCCACCACGGTGCCGCCGCGGGCGACCTCGTCTAGTGTGCGCACGAATTCTTCCACATCAGAAACGCGCTCCTTGAGCAGGTAGCCAAAGCCGCCGTGCTCCAAGAGCTGGTCGAGGTAGCTTGCCGCTACGTATTGGCTCAGCACCACCACCGGCTGGGTGGGATTGGCGGCACGCAGGTCATGCACGGCGCGCAGACCATCGTCGGTCATGGTCGGTGGCATGCGCACATCGCTGATAATCAGGTCAAAATCTTCCTGCCCGGCAATAGCGCGCAGTTCTTCGGCATCCGTGGCCACCGTAACGCTATGCCCCAAAGCGCTGAGTAGCTGCTCGAGCCCCGCGCGCAGCAGCGCGGAGTCTTCCGCCAGTAGTAGTTTCATTCCGCCTCCTTCAGCGGTAATTCGACCTGCAGCCGGCCACCGCGTTCACCCGCAGCCGCGTCATGAGCCGCGGTAAAGCTCACCGTGCCGCCCAGTGCGGCGGCGCGTTCGCGCAGCCCGGCGAGACCGGTGCCCGTCTCAGCTGGCTCCTTGGCCGTGGGACCGAGGTCAGCTCCGGGGCCGGGGCAGGGTCCGGTGCCATTATCAACGATGTCTAGGCGCAACGTCTGCCCGAAAGCAACCGTTACCGTCGCCTGGGTGGCCGCGCCATGCTTGGAAGCATTGGTAAGCGCCTCGGCCACCGCGTGGTAAGCCAGCAGGGCAGTGGTTTCATCCACTGAGCGCTCGGCGCCTTCGACGTGTAGTTCGGTCTCCAGTCCGGAGTGGGCGAGTAGTTCGTCGAGGGCGGGGATAAGTCCGGCGTCGAAAAGCACCTGCGGGGCAATGCCACGCACCGTCGCCCGCAGGGAGGCCAAGGCCAATGAGGCATTATGTTCCGCATCGGCCAAGGCCGGTTGCGCCTCAGGAGGGGCCTGCAATTTCGCCGCGGCCAAGTTGAGCTTGAGCGCAGTGAGGTACTGCTGCGGGCCATCGTGCAGCTCGCGCTCGATGCGGCGGCGCTCGCCGGAGAAGGCATCGATAAGCGTGGCGCGCGAGGCCGCCAATTCCTCGGCCGAGGGGCTCAACGCCAGCCGGGTCAGCGAGGTAGACGCCAAGACCAAGAGGCGGTTAAGGCCCACCAATAAAGCCACCAGCAGCGCCGCGGTGAGCCAGCAGGTGAAGAAAATGAGCGGCCGGTTGGTGGTGGACCACTCGCCAAAGGAGAATTCGGTATTTGGCACGAATGGCGCAATGACCAGCACGCCCGCCGTAAACCCCACGGCAGTCCACGCGGCAAAGCAGGCAGCCGAAATCAATAGCTGCACAATAAGGTGATAAAACTGCTGCCAATCAAACCACCGGCCTGCGCGCCGAGGTGGGATCTCCACGCCCATCCACCGCGCACCCAACCGGCCGACAAATTCCGCGGCGCGTCCCACCAGGGGAATCCACGGCAGCATCAGCACCGAAACCACCAACGCCGGGATAAATAGCGCGCCGAGGACGAGGCTCCACGCGCAGGCTTTGAGGGTTCGCATAACCCATGAGCCTAGCCGCCTTACCCAGGGTGGGGCAGTAGAGCTAGCTCTACCATTTTCTGGGCGGCCCACTCCATGTCTTTCTTCTGCGCGGCCGAGTGGAATCAAAGGCATGTTAAAAGCAGATAACCTCAGCAAGCGCTACGGCCGCCGCACCGTGCTCAATCGCGTGAATGTGTCCATCGCCCCAGGCGAATTCGTCGCCATCATGGGGCCTTCCGGCAGCGGGAAAACCACGCTGCTGAACCTGTTATCCGGGCTCGATAAGCCCACCTCCGGCCGAGTCAATGCGCCGGGGCGCAAGCAGCGAGCCTTTGTGTTTCAGGACTATAACCTGCTGGAATCCCTCAACGCGCAGCGCAATGCCACCTTGACCGCGCGCTTTTCCGGCCGGCGCCCTGCACGCGGCCAGGTGGCGGAGGTCTTTGACTCGCTCGGCCTTAGCGGGTTGGAGCGCCGCCTGCCCGCGCAGCTTTCCGGCGGGCAGCAGCAACGCGTGGCCGTCGCCCGGGCACTGCTGGCCCAGGCGCCCTATATCTTCGCCGACGAGCCTACGGGCGCGCTTGACGACGCCACCGCAACCACCGTCCTTTCCCACCTGCGCGCCGCCGCCCGCGATGGCGCCAGTGTGGTCATGGTGACTCACTCTCACCTCGCCGCTGAGGCGGCCGACCGGATCATTTCCTTAGAGGAGGTGGCCCATGCTGGTGTGGCTTAAGGACTTACAGTCCAATTGGCTATCGTGGCTGGCCGTGGCGCTGACCTTGGTGGTGTCCTCTGGTTCTTGCACCCTGGCGCTAGCTATGCTGGTGGCTTCCTCTGGAACCGAAGGAGACCCCGCCGGCCCGCTGGGTGGCACGGTGCTGGGCATGGCCCTGTGCGTGGTGGTATTGGTGACGCTATCGCAGATGCGCCTTATCATTGCCGAGCGCGAGCCTATCTACCGCTCTTGGCGCATGGTGGGCATGCCCGGGGGGATGATCCTCGCTTTCATCCTGGGCCAAGTCGCAGTGGTCAGCGCGGCCGCCGGGCTACTCGGCGTGCTGCCTGCCCGCCCGCTGCTTGCCCCGTGCGTGCGCGCCCTGCGCAGCGATGGCATCCCCATGCCGGACATTGACATCACCGGCCAGGTCGTAGTCATTGCGGTAGCCGTCTGCACGTCCGCGGCGCTAGTCGGTGCGCTGCCTCCGCTGCGCCGCGTATTCCGGCCGCGCGCCGCCGCACACCCGGCGTGGCTCACGGTGAAATTCCTGCTTGCAGCCGCGGCCATTGGCGGCACAACATACGGGTGCCTGCAGATTGATGACCCTGGAGACCTGCTCTCGGCCGAGATGGGCTTGGTCATCCTCGTCGCTCTCGTCTTACCTTGGCTCATGCCCGGTATCGACCAATGGACCCGTCCGGCCGGTATCGCTGGGGCCAACGTGCGCGTGCGTCGGTACTTTTCCACCCCACACATCGTGCCGTGGGTGCTCATCGGCGGCTTTATTGTCGCCGTCGGCTCGGGCCTGCGCTTTGCAAACGACGCAGGCGCCGGCGGCACCTTGTCCTCGTGGCAGGTCTTCGTCGCCCTTTTAGGGCCTGTCTTTGCTCCCAGCATCGTGGGCGCTGTGCTTACCTCGCTGCTGATGCACGGGCGCATCGCGGCCGATATCCGCGGCCTTACCCTAGCCGGCGCCACCCCCTCGGCCTGGGCCCGCGTGCAAGTGGGGGAGGCGGCGTGCCTCACCCTGACCGCGGCCGGCGTGGTCTGGGCGCTGTGCTTGGCGACGCTCCTCCCACTCCACCACCTGCTCACCCCGCAGGCTTCCTTCGGCCGAACGCTGATAGAGGAGTTGTGGTGGCCGTCCTTCGCCGTAATCTTTGGTGCCATGTTTATCGCACTGGGCGTCGTCAAGCTGGCGCTTGCCGGATTCGTGCGCGCCGGGCAACGGGAGCGCTGAGGGGATCGCTGAGGGCGTAAAAATGTGGGCCGAGCCATTGTTGAGGGTTAGCAGTCACGAGGGTAGAGTGCTAATCAGGTTGTTTGACCCACAGTTGTTCACCCGCGACGACGGCTGTGCTGGACATCCACAACCGGCACGCGCGCGCCATACCGGTGCGCATACGAACACTACGGAGGAAACATCATGGCAAACATCAAGCCTCTCGAGGACCGCGTCCTCGTACAGATCGTAGAAGCTGAAACCACCACCGCTTCCGGCCTGGTCATCCCAGATTCTGCCAAGGAAAAGCCACAGGAAGCCACCGTCGTTGCAGTAGGCCCAGGCCGCACCAACGACAAGGGCGAGGCCACCCCGGTAGGCGTCAACGAAGGCGATACCGTGGTCTTTTCCAAGTACGGCGGCACCGAGCTGAAGTACAACGGCGAGGAGTACCTGCTGCTGTCCTCCCGTGACCTGCTCGCCGTCATCGAGAAGTAGGCCCACTTATGGCAAAGCTCATTGCATTCGACCAAGAAGCCCGCGAGGGAATCCAGCGCGGCGTCGATACGCTGGCTGATGCCGTCAAGGTCACCCTCGGCCCGCGCGGCCGCAACGTCGTGCTGTCCAAGGCCTTCGGTGGCCCCACCGTCACCAATGACGGCGTGACCATCGCCCGCGATATCGACATCGAGGAGCCCTTCGAAAACCTCGGCGCGCAGCTGGTCAAGTCCGTTGCTGTCAAGACTAATGACACCGCAGGTGACGGCACCACCACCGCTACCTTGCTGGCCCAGGCGCTCATCTTCGAAGGCCTGCGCAACGTCGCGGCCGGCGCCAACCCAGTCGAGCTTAACCGCGGCATCGCAGCAGCGGCCGAAAAGGCCGTCGAGGAGCTCAAGGCCCGCGCCACCGCGGTCAACTCCTCCTCTGAAATCGCGCAGGTAGCTACCGTCTCCTCCCGCGACCCGGAGGTCGGCGAGATGGTTGCCGGTGCCATGGACAAGGTGGGCAAGGACGGCGTTGTCACCGTCGAGGAATCCCAAACTATCGACTCCGCCGTCGATGTCACCGAAGGCATTTCCTTTGATAAGGGCTACCTTTCCCCGTACTTCGCTACGGAAGAAGAGACCTACCACGCCGTGCTGGACGACGCCGCAGTATTGCTCGTCCGCAACAAGATCTCCTCCCTGCCGGACTTCCTGCCGCTGCTGGAGAAGATCGCCGAGACCAACCGCCCGACCCTCATCATTGCGGAAGACGTCGAGGGCGAGCCGCTGCAGGCGCTCGTCGTCAACTCCATCCGCAAGGTGCTCAAGGTCGCTGCCGTTAAGGCCCCGTACTTTGGCGAGCGCCGCAAGGGATTCATGGATGACCTGGCCGTCGTTACCGGTGCCACCGTCATCGACCCAGAGGTGGGCGTCAACCTCAACGAGGCTGGCCTCGACGTGCTCGGTTCCGCTCGCCGCGTGACCATCACCAAGGATGACACCGTCATCGTCGATGGCGGCGGCACCGCTGAGGCAGTAGAGGAACGCCGCGAGCAGATCCGTCGCGAGATCGAGCGCACCGATTCCACCTGGGATAAGGAAAAGCTCGAGGAGCGCCTGGCTAAGCTCTCCGGCGGCGTGGCCGTTATCCGCGTCGGCGCCGCTACCGAGACCGAGGTAAACGAGCGCAAGCTGCGTGTTGAAGACGCCATCAACGCGGCCCGCGCGGCCGTCGAAGAGGGTGTCATCGCCGGCGGCGGCTCCGTGCTGGTCCAGATTTCCAAGGAACTCGAGTCCTTCGCCGAGGGCTTCGAGGGCGAGGCTAAGGTCGGCGTTCTCGCCGTCGCCCGCGCCCTGACCCGCCCGGCGTTCTGGATCGCCGAAAACGCTGGCCTCGACGGCGCCGTCGTTGTCTCCCGCGTTGCCGAGATGTCCAACGGTGAGGGCTTCAACGCCAATACCCTCGAGTACGGCAACCTCATCGATAACGGCATCATCGACCCAGTCAAGGTCACCCACTCCGCCGTGGTCAACGCCACCTCCGTGGCCCGCATGGTTCTTACCACCGAGGCCTCCGTGGTGGAAAAGCCACAGGAAGAGCAGCCTGCTGACGCCGGTCACGGCCACCAGCACTAAACCTTCCCAACATCGCCCGCCCCGCTTCCCGCGTGGCGGGTTTTGTTGTACCTAGCTAGGGCCGTGGAATACATCAAGGTCACCGCTGATACCGGCCCCATTCGCAAGGCCTTCGCCAAGGCCAATGGCGTCAAACCCGCACTCTTTTCCGCGCATTCCGAGGGTGCCTGCCCCAAGCGCAGCGGTGTGGGTGCGGTCTACGTGGAGCAGGGCGTGATGAGCGGGTGGACTCCGGCCACACCGTCGTCTGCATCGACCACAATCTGGCCGTTCTCGCGCATGCGGATCACGCCATCGACTTGGGCCCCGGCGCCGGTTCGGCCGGCGGCCAGCTGGTCTTTAGCGGCACCCCGGCCGACCTAGCCGAGCAGCAAGACTCGGTGACGGGGCGCTTTCTTGCCGACGCCCTCGTCTCCCCCTAACCTTCTGCCTTAAGCGTTGACCGGCGCGGCGGCGCGGCGGCGCTGGCGCAGCGCAACGACGCGCTCGGATTCGCTCATTCCGCCCCAGACGCCGTAAGGCTCGGCGGATTGCAGAGCATGCTCGCGGCACAAATCAATGACCGGGCAGGAATTGCAGATGGCCTTGGCGCGGTTCTCGCGCTGGGCGCGGGCACGGCCACGCTCGCCATCTGGGTGATAAAACACGTCCGAGTTTTCTCCGCGGCAGGCGCCTTGTAGCTGCCAATCCCACAGGTCAGCGGTGGGACCGGGAAGCAAATGAGGCTGAGACACGTTACTTAGCTCCTTTGTAAGGGCGAGAATTCTTGTGTTGCTTCCGCAGTGTTACGGAAAGCAACCTCACGTAGTGTTTCGCGCGTGGGTTAACGATGGGTTACCTATTTTTGACTTTTAGGTATTTTTCCCTTGATCGACCCTTCAGCACCACGGTTTACCAGCGGAAACGACAAAGGTTAACGGTTTGTGAATTTTCTTCCGCTCGCGTTGCGCACGCGCTGGGGCCGCGCGTTGCCTTTGCATAATCTTCCCGTGTGCCAATATGGTTAGTTACCGGTTTAAAACATGTCAGAGGGTGCATACGTGAGTGATAAGGAACAGGAGCTAGCGGATCTCGTCCCGCATGCCGTCGACGGCAGCCGTCGAGCGCTGCAAAAAGTCCTGCGGATCATTCACCCGCAGGTGCTGCGCTACTGCCGCGCCCGCATCGGTGGCGGCCGTCAACCCACCGCGGAGGATGTAGCCCAAGAGATCTGTCTTGCAGTGGCCACCTCTATTGGCTCCTACGAGGACAAGGGCCGTCCGTTTATGGCCTATGTCTACGGCATTGCGTTCAACAAGGTCACCGATGCCCACCGCGCCATGGGGCGCGATAAGTCCACCCCTACCGAAGAAATTCCAGAAGACTCCGCGCGTGACGCCACCCCTGAAGAGTGGGCATTGGAGGCCGACGGTAGTAACAGAATGCGCGCCTTGCTCGATACGTTAAGTGACAAGGCGAAAAACATCGTTATTCTGCGCGTGTTCAACGGTTTGTCGGCAGAAGAAACCGCGGAAATTGTGGGTTCCACCCCAGGTGCGGTTCGTGTCGCACAACACCGAGCACTCGCTCAATTGCGAAAGACCCTCCAAGCCGCCCAGGAAACTGCGCGCTAAGGGCCTAGCGGCCGACTCTTACAGCAGATATTTCATATCAGAAAGGAAGGGGGAGAGACACCATCATGGCACCGAAGCATCACGGCGATAATGACGGCCTTGCAGACCAGCTCCAGCCCTTGGTAGATGATGATGCATTCCTCACCGAGCTTTCGAAGGGGACTAACCCTTCCGACAGCCAGGACGACCTGGCGGAGCTGCTGCTGGAGTTAAAGGGGGACGTCGATAAGCAGATGCCTCCAGCCCCGCTGGTAGAAGGCGCCGACGCTGAGCCTGAGGTCATCGACCTAGGCCAGGCCCGCAAGCGCCGCCGCGGCGGCCCGTTCGTACATGGACTCATCGGTGCGGCGGCCGCAACCCTAGTTATCGCTGGAGCCGGTGGTGCGATGTTGCACGCCGGAACCCTTGATAAGGGCGATAAGACCCGCAACGTGGAGCTGGCCGGCACGTTGGAAGAGATGGAATCTCGCGCGGCCGAAGGCGATATTGAAGGCGCTCGCGAACTGATGAAGGACGCCCGCGCCAAGCTGGATGAGGCCGAAGGCAAAGAAGAAAAGGCCATCGCCGCCAACCGCGAGGCGGAACAAAAGCGCTCTGCGCAACCGAAGCCCACCCCGCACACCGTGACGGAGACCACCACCGAAACCGTTGCGGAAGAGGCTTCGCAACCGGAACAGCAGCCGGAGCAGGTCACCGTGACCGAAACTCAATACGCCACCGAAACCGTGGTGGTCACGGAACAAGGACAGCCAAACCCGCAGCCCAACCCCAACGTTGAGGACGCGCCGACGACCACCATCGAGTTGGGCCAGCAGCAGTAGAAGCTAGCGGCCCTCTAGGCCATCCAAGTAACCCAAGGCGTAGTCCCAAGGCACGTAGCGGGAGGGATCTGGCTCGGCTCCTGGCTCATGCACCGGTGCTAGCTCGCCTTCAAGGGTGGCGCGCATATTGGCGGCCATAATGTCCCACTCATAAAAGTGGTTTTCCTGGCAATCCTCGCACAAGAAGAAGATGCCGTCGATGCCGCGCGGGCCGAGGATGGACGCAAATTTCTGCACCAGCGCGAGGTCGTGAATGATGGCGATCCGGTCGTCGTCGGTAAGCGGCATGACCTGCTCGTCCTCCTCCAGGAAGGAGGCGGGGTCATTCGGATCATCGGCGAAAGGATCGCGGGGCATATTGGCGAAGAAGTTCACGCCTGCGAGCCTATTGAACTTACCCTCCCGAGGCAATTTACCCCCTGCCCAAATGGTGTCGTCGGCCGGCAACGCACTACAGTTGGGTTAGCCGCTAAACCTGTAAGGAGAGACCTCGATGAGCGAGAACCGTATTCATACTGGTGGAGATGACCCGAACAAGGTAGCCCTGCGCGGCCTGACCTTTGATGATGTGCTCCTTTTGCCCGCCGAATCCAATATCGTGCCTTCCGAGGTCGATACCGGCGCGCAATTTACCCGCAATATCCGCCTCGGCGTCCCGCTTGCCTCGGCCGCCATGGATACCGTGACCGAGGCCCGCATGGCCATTGCCATGGCCCGTCAGGGCGGCATCGGCGTGCTGCACCGCAACCTGTCCACCGAGGACCAGGCCGAGCAGGTAGAGATTGTGAAGCGCTCCGAGTCCGGCATGGTCACCGACCCCATCACTGCCCGCCCGGATATGACCATCGGGGAAGTAGACGCGTTGTGCGCCCGCTTCCGCATCTCTGGCCTGCCGGTGGTAGACGAGGATGGCACCCTGGTGGGCATTTGCACCAACCGCGATATGCGCTTCGAGCCTGACTTTGACCGCAAGGTCAGCGAGGTCATGACGGCCATGCCTCTCGTCGTTGCGCGCGAGGGCGTATCCAAGAAGGAAGCCCTCGAACTGCTCTCGGCCAATAAGGTGGAAAAGCTGCCCATCGTCGATGCGAACAATAAGCTCACCGGTCTGATTACCGTCAAGGACTTTGTCAAGACCGAGCAGTACCCTAACGCGTCCAAGGACTCGGCCGGCCGCCTGTTGGTTGCGGCCGGCATCGGTACCGGGAAAGAGTCCTACCAGCGCGCCGCCGCGCTTGTCGACGCCGGCGTGGACGCCCTCGTCGTCGACTCCGCCCACGCCCACAACAACCGCGTGCTGGAAATGGTCTCCCGCGTGCAGAAGGATTTCGGCTCCAAGGTCGATGTCATCGGCGGTAACCTCGCCACCCGCGAGGCCGCCCAGGCAATGATCGATGCCGGCGCCGACGCTATCAAGGTCGGCATCGGCCCGGGCTCCATTTGCACCACCCGCGTCGTCGCCGGCGTGGGCGCGCCGCAGATTACGGCCCTGATGGAGGCCGCCGCAGTAGCTGGCGCGGCCGGTGTGCCGGTTATCGGCGATGGTGGCATGCAGTACTCCGGCGACGTCGCTAAGGCCCTGGCGGCCGGCGCCGATACCGTCATGCTGGGCTCCATGTTTGCCGGCACCACCGAAGCCCCCGGCGATATCGTGGTCTACCAGGGCAAGCAGTACAAGCGCTACCGCGGCATGGGCTCCATGGGCGCCATGCAGGGCCGTGGCCTCTCTGGTGAGAAGCGTTCCTATTCCAAGGACCGCTACTTCCAGGCCGATGTCCGCAGCGAAGACAAGCTGGTTCCGGAAGGCGTCGAGGGTCGCGTGCCCTTCCGTGGCGATATCGATGCCATCGTGCACCAAATTATCGGCGGCCTGCGCGCTTCCATGGGCTATACCGGCTCCGCCACCCTGGCCGAGCTAAAGACCAAGCGCTTCGTCCAAATTACCGCCGCGGGCCTGAAGGAATCCCACCCGCACCACCTGCAGCAAATCGCAGAAGCACCAAACTACCGCTAGGAATATCATGCGTGAATACGCCGAAATTGGCATCGGCCGCGAGGCCCGCCGCACCTTCGATCTAGAGCAACTATCCATCGTGCCGCAGCGCCGCACCCGTTCCTCCAAGGACGTGGATACCACCTGGAACATCGACGCCTATACCTTCGACATCCCCTTCGTGTCCCACCCCACCGATGCGCTCGCCACCCCCGAGTTCATCATCGAGATGGGCAAGCAGGGCGGCCTGGGCGTCATTAATGCTGAGGGTCTGTGGGGCCGCCACAAGGACCTCGAGGGCGCCCTAGCCCGCATTTACTCGCAGCCGGGCGATAACTCCATCATCCAAGAATTGCACGCTGCACCGCTTGACGACGCCCTCCTTACCGAACGCATCTCCCAAGTCCGCGACTCCGGAGTTACCGTCGCTGTGCGCGTTTCTCCGCAGAATGCGCGAGAGATGGCCCCAAAGGTCATCGCGGCCGGTGCAGAATTGCTATTTATCCAGGGCACCTTGGTGTCGGCCGAGCACGTGGCTACCGGCGGTGAACCGCTGAACCTCAAGGAGTTCATTGGCTCCCTTGACGTTCCCGTCATCGCCGGCGGAGTTACCGACTACACCACTGCGCTACACCTGATGCGCACCGGTGCGGCCGGCGTCATCGTTGGCGCAGGCGTGACCACTAACGCCGAGACCGTAGGCATCGACTCGGCCATGGGCACCGCGATTGCCGACGCCGCCGCAGCCCGCCGCGACTACCTCGACGAGACCGGCGGCCGCTATGTACACATCATCGCCGATACCGAGTTTGAAAACTCCGGCAATATTGCCAAGGCTTTTGCCTGCGGCGCTGACGGTGTTGCTCTCGGCCCACTGCTTGCCCAGGCCCGCGAGGCCGGCGGCAAGGGCTGGTACTGGCCTGCCACGGCCGGCCACCCGCGTTTCCCACGCGGCTTCGTTCAGTTCTCCGGGGCCGATACCGACTTGGACGTCGATTTCCTCACCACCGGTACCCCGGCCGAAGCCACAGAAGAATCGGCCGCCCCGTCGCTGGAAACCGTGCTGCACGGTCCCTCCAGCGAGCCCTTTGGCCGCACCAACCTGGTCGGCGCGCTGCGCCGTTCCATGGCCAAGTGTGGCTACACCGACCTGAAGTCCTTCCAGAAGGTCGAACTCGCCGTTCGCTACTAATCCGCGCGAGAGTCCTGACGCGGCTGTGCCTTCTTGGCGCAGCCGCGTTTCTTTGTCTCAGGGCTTCCTTCGTCGCCGAACAGATACCAGTTGGCGAGGTAGGAGAGTGGTTTAGGAAACCAATTGCCAGCCGCCCTCACGCCTCCACGTGGTCTTGTCCGTCGTTGGCCGCCATTGCCCTGAGTTGTGGACTGGGCACACGCGTACTCCCGAGGGATTGAGCTCTACAACCTTCTCTTCGCCGCTCGCGCGTAGAACCACCGAATTTTGCGCTACTTCTGGATGCCCCACGCGCTCTGCCTGCTGCGTGCCGCACAATGGAACCCACTCATCCCACTCGCTTCCAAAGATTTCCGCGGCCGGAAGTGTTACCTGTTGCGGGCCTTGTTCATCCAGCGCAGACGCCACCTCGGCCGTAGTTGGGGTGGCGTCACAACCGCACAACAACAGGCTCGCGGCGAGCACAATAGCCAAGCGCTTCATAAGCTATCAGTTTAGTGGGTTAGACTATGGGGCGTGACTAAGCCAAATACTACCCCGCGCCCCGTCCTCGTTGTGGACTTTGGCGCTCAGTACGCGCAGCTTATTGCCCGCCGCGTGCGCGAGGCCAAGATTTACTCCGAGGTTGTCCCCAACTCCGCGTCTGTGGAGGAAATCAAAGCTAAAGATCCCGCCGCGCTTATTCTGACGGGCGGTCCGTCCTCTGTCTATGCTGACGGCGCCCCGGCTCTGAAGCCGGAGCTGCTTGAGCTCGGCATTCCAGTCTTCGGCATCTGCTACGGCTTCCAGGCCATGAACCATGCGCTTGGTGGCACCGTGTCGTCGACTGGCGAGCGTGAGTACGGCCGTACCGATATGAATGTCAAGGGCGGCGTACTTCACGAAGGCCTGGAGGCTACCCACAAGGTGTGGATGTCTCACGGCGATGCCGTATCTGCCGCTCCTGAAGGTTTTGAGGTTACGGCCACGTCGGCCGGTGCTCCGGTTGCAGCGATGGAGTGCCTGGACAAGAAGATGGCCGGCGTGCAGTACCACCCTGAGGTACAGCACTCGCCGCACGGCCAGGAGGTGCTTACCCGCTTCCTTACTGAGGTTGCTGGCCTAGAGCAGAACTGGACGGCCGATAATATTGCCGAGCAGCTCATCGCGGATGTCCGCGCACAGGTGGGCGAGGAAGGCCGCGCTATTTGTGGCCTGTCCGGCGGTGTAGATTCCGCTGTGGCGGCCGCACTGGTGCAGCGCGCCATTGGCGATCGCCTCACCTGTGTCTTCGTTGACCACGGCCTGCTGCGTGCCGGCGAGCGCGAGCAGGTGGAGAAGGACTTTGTCGCCTCCACTGGAGCGAAGCTGGTGACCGCAGATGAGCGCGCTGCCTTCCTGGAAAAGCTGGCAGGAGTTAGCGATCCAGAAGCTAAGCGCAAGGCCATCGGCGCGGAGTTTATCCGTTCCTTTGAGCGCGCGGTTGCAGGCGTGCTTGACGACGCCCCCGCAGGCTCCACCATCGACTACCTCGTCCAAGGCACTCTGTACCCGGACGTTGTCGAGTCTGGCGGCGGCGATGGCACGGCGAATATTAAGTCTCACCACAATGTCGGCGGTCTGCCAGATGACGTGGAGTTCAAGCTGGTCGAGCCGCTGCGCCTGCTGTTTAAGGACGAGGTACGTGCCGTCGGCCGCGAGCTGGGCTTGCCAGAAGAGATCGTTAGCCGCCAGCCATTCCCTGGCCCGGGCTTGGGTATCCGCATCATCGGTGAGGTGACCGAGGAGCGCTTGGAGACGCTACGCGAGGCAGACCTTATTGCTCGCACCGAGCTGACCAATGCCGGCCTGGATGACCAGATTTGGCAGTGCCCGGTAGTACTGCTGGCCGATGTCCGCTCCGTTGGTGTGCAGGGCGATGGCCGTACCTATGGCCACCCGATTGTGCTGCGCCCGGTGTCCTCGGAAGACGCCATGACCGCAGACTGGACCCGTTTGCCTTACGAGGTGCTGGAGAAGATTTCTACCCGCATCACCAACGAGGTGAAGGACGTCAACCGCGTGGTCTTGGACTGCACCTCCAAGCCACCGGGAACCATCGAGTGGGAGTAAAACGGCATGCGTAGAAGGCGCTCAGTCTAGTGCTGAGCGCCTTTTCGCTCGTTTTGGCGCCGGCGTTTACTCGCGCGGGGTAAACGGTGGCCGCCACACAATGCGCCCGCCCACCCGCTCGAGGCGGCCGCGCCGAGGTGGGGCGTTGGGGTCATCGTCGTTGACGCCATTATGGTAAGCGCAGCACATGACCAGGTTTTTCATATTCGTCTCCCCGCCATTGCTCCACGCTTTAAGGTGGTGGACTTGGGAGAGGTCGGCCGGCTGGTTGCAGCCCGGCCAGGCGCAGCGTGGGTTTTCTGCGGCGGCCATAATGCGCTGCTTGTCATTGGCCACGCGCGCCGTGCGGTAGAGATTGACTGGACCTTCTTCGGGGTGCACGAGCGTGACGTAGCCGGTTTCTTTGTCGCCAGCAAAGCCGACGTCGTTGAGCACGCGGCGCAGATATTCGGTGCCGGTGATGGTGGCGCCATTGGTCAGATCGAGCTCGATATCATTGCCGCGGCCGTCGCGGATGCGGATGAATTTGTCTAACGGCACGATGGCATTGGTCACCACTTCTGCCCGCGCGGCCGCAGCTTGGTCAAAGAAGATCTTTTCTACCGCCTCGAGCGATTGCTTTCCGGTCGCGGCCAGTGCGGCGTTGAGATCCGCGATGAAACTAGAGGTTCCGGTGATGGCAAGCGTCCAGAAGTCATTGGGGCGTCGGTAAGTGCGCACGCCTGGGGCTACGGTGTTGTCCTTCATTTCGCGCAAGCGCCGTCGGGCGTGTTTAAGGATGTGGCTCATTGAGCTGGTCATCGCGCAGCATTCCGCGCGCAGCTGCCAGGCCTGCTTTTTGCTGGGCGCGCGGTTAACAATGCGTTCTAGGGCGGTAAGGGTGGCGATGGAGTGGGTGTTGCGGCGGGCGTCGGCAATAGCGCGGCGCTGCAGGCGCGTAAATTTGGTGCGGCCGAAGTAGCTTTCGCACAAAAGCAGCAGATCGGCGGCGATGGCATCGGGCGCGCCGCGGTCCATGAGCTCGGACCCGGACATGCCTTGGCACCCGGCGATGATATCCATGCCAGGGCCCAAGGCGGTGAGGTAGGTCTCGAGTGCGTTCATGCCTGCAACGCTACGGCGCGCACCTACACCAGCGCACGGCCGGCGCAACCGCTACGGCCGATTCTGTGGATAACCCGGCCCGCATACCCGCCATGGGCCGGAAAAGCTGTGGATAACCCCGAAAAGTGTCGTATAGATTAGGCAAACGCGAGCCGGCGCGTGCCATCTACATGGGGGAAGACGAAAAAGCTCAGCCCAAAGACCACTAGCCACACCAGCCCGGCGCCCCACGCAGGCAGGGCCACGATGGGCGCGAGCATCACCATAAGCCACAGAATCATCAGTGGCACGAGCTGCGCGATGGTAGGAACTAGAGCGACATTGCGCTTGTCAGCATAGGCACGCATCGCGCGGCGGTAGGGGTGGGCAAAGACGAGGACGAAGGCCGCCACGAGGCATACGAGCGCCCCAACCAGTGCGGCAAAGATATGCGCGCGGCTTGCCAAGAGTGCCACGGCCGCACCGATGAGGATGGACGAGCCCAAGCGCACCCATGGCGGAGTGGGGATGGGGGTGGTGTGCTCGCGCATGGCGCCGTAGGCAGCGTTGAAGTTCATGCCGCTAAGACTACCATTCGAACATATACTTGCATGTGTCCGGGTGAGGGTTCATACTATTCGGGTGAGTCAAACGAGCGTTCGCCTAGAGAAAGCGGTGGCCGGGCTAAGTAGGTCGGACCGTGTGGCGATGCTGCGTACCCGCATGCGCGCTATGGAGCGTGGCCCGGAAGAAGAGCTGGTAGATACGCTCCCTGGTCTGGCGCGCTTGCTTCCCGCAGGTGGGTTGGCGCGCCGGCAGGTGGTGCACTGTGCGAACTGTCCGGCACTGGTGGTGGAGCTTATCTGTCACCTCACCGCCCGTGGCGGGTATGTGGGAGTGGTGGGGTGGTCGGATTTGCTACTCGCACAAGTGGCCGAGGAGGGTGCTATCGAACGCGTGGTAACCGTGCCGGATCCGGGCTTGGAATCCTGGATGGTGGCAGGAGTATTGGCGGAAGGGCTAGACCTTGTTGTCCACCATGGGCCGCCCGGCGAGGTAAGCCCCACCAAGGCTCGGCCGGTGCTGGCGAAGGTGCGCGGCGGGCGCGCGGCGGTACTTACGATAGGAACCCGGCTGCCGGGTACGGCGGTGGGGATAGGGGCGCGGGTGAGTGCTTACCGGGGCGTCGGTAAGGGCAGTGGGCGCATTCGCGGTGTGGACATGGACGTGGAGGTGACCTCGAAGCAGGCTACCTCGCGCGGGGTGCTCACGGTGGGTGAGCGCCGCCGGTTGGAGGCCGTATGAGGGTAGCGGCCGTGTGGTTTCCGGATTGGCCCATCCAGGCCGCCGGTGGGCAGGGTCCTATGGTTATTGCGCGCAACCACGCGGTGGCGGTGTGCGATAGGAAGGCGCGCCGGGCGGGCGTGCGGCGCGGGATGCGCCTGCGCCAGGCCCAAGCGCTGTGCCCTGAGGCCGCAGTGGTGGAGGCCAATCCGGACCGGGATGGCGCGGCGTTTGCGGAGGTTGCGGCCGGCTTAGATGCGGTGGCGTCTTCGGTGGAGGTGCTGCGCCCGGGCCTGGCGATTGTGGATGCGGGCGCGGCGCTGCGCTACCACGGGGAGAAAGCACTAGAGATGCTTGTCGACGCCTCTTCGTACGCCGGCTTCGACTCCACCCTCGGCGTTGCCGATGAGATTGCCACGGCCGTTATCGCAGCCCGGCACCGTGGTGTGGGCGCAGTGGTGCCGGAGGGCGGCTCGCGGGAGTTTTTGGCCACTCAGCCCATAGGCGTGCTGGCGGCCGATGAGGCCTTGGGCTTTGAGGCTGGGTTTATCGCACAGCTGGATAAGCTGGGCGTGCGGCGCCTGGGTGATTTAGCCGCGCTGCCGTTTAAGCAGGTAGCTACCCGGTTTGGTGAGCCGGGCCGGCGCGCCCACGAACTGGCCCAGGCCCGTGCGGATAGGCGCGTGGCCCCAGAGATGGCGCGCCCGGATCTGGCGGTGGAAATGGAAGAGCGCATCGAGCGCGTGGACGCGGCGGCCTTCGCGGCCCGCCAACTCGCGGCCCGGCTGCATGCCCGCTTGGAAGAGGCCGGCAAGGTGTGCCTGCGGCTGCGCGTGGTGGCGGAGTTTGGCACCGGTGAGGAGCTGGCGCGGGTATGGCGCACGCAGGAGGCGCTGACGGAGCAGGCCACCGCGGACCGGGTGCGCTGGCAGCTCGATGGCTGGCTCACGCGCGCTACTGGTGAGGGCGCGGCCATTCGCCGCCTAGCGTTGGAGCCGGTGGAGGTTGCCGCCCCAGCCGCCGCTGGCCTCTGGGGCGGGGAAGGATCGCAGGAGCAGGTCAAGCGCGTGATCGCCCGCGTGCAATCGCAGCTGGGGGTGGACCGCGTGCTGCAGCCGCGGGCGGTGGGCGGCCGTGGGGTAGCTGAGCGCATCGAGTACGTGCCCTATGGCGAGCAGCGCGATGCCCCGCCGGACGGCGAGTGGCCCGGCCGCATTCCCGCGCCCCTGCCCGCGCGGCTGGGCGGTGGGCCGAATCACCCGGCCGCGCGCATTCGGCTTATCGACGCCGCCGGGCGCCCCGTCTTCGTCACCGCCGAGGCCCTCCTGTCTGGGGCGCCGGTGGCCTTGAGCTGGGGTGCGCATCGTTTCCGCGTGCTGGGCTGGGCCGGGCCGTGGCCGGTGGATACGCAGTGGTGGACCGATACCCCGCAGCATGTGGCGCGCCTGCAGGCGGTGGGGCAAGCCGAGCACGAAGAGCATCAGCGGGCCTGGCTCTTGGTATGGTCCGGCGGCCGCTGGCGAGTTGAGGCGACCTATTAATCGCGAATATCGACCACGAGGCGGGTGGGGTTATCGAGAACCTGCACGGAATAAGGTTTGCGAGAGGTCATGCCGATGACAAATTGGCAGCGGCCTTCGTAGGTGCCACCATTGACCACTTGGGTGACAACTCCCTCCGTGGGGGCATTCACCACGCCGATGCGGGGGTCCTCCTTGCCGGCCTCGAAGGGGTAGACCACGCCGTCGATATTGACATTGAGTGCGGTCTCGCCGGAGTAATCAATGGTCTTGCCGGAGCCCTGCTGCGTGGGCGTGTCGGCGAAGTCCACGAACCAGCCGGGAGCGCCGCCGCCGTCGAGCTCGAAGACGACGCGCTCAAAGCCCTCGTGCTGGCCGATGCGCACGTCGGTCACCGTGAGTTCGGAGGGCGCCTGCGGCCGGAGGGTCTTCATCTCCATATTGGCCTGGCCCAGCGGATTGAGCTGGGAGCTATCCACGGACGCAGCCATGGTGGTGCGGTCCGACTCCTGGGCGGCGCAGCCGCTGAGAGAAGCAGTGACGAGAAGCGTTGCGGCGAGACGGACTTTCAACATGTCCCCTAGGTTATATTTTCAGTCGTGAACTGTATAGCTGAGGGGGTACTTCGTGGCCGAATTGTTGCCAAGGGTGTGAGCTGAAATGCAGAAAGGTTAGGCTTAGGTATATGACCGAGTTCTGTTCAGATATCCAGGTAGAGCCGCTGCCAGGCACGGCGAAGAAGGAATCCGTCTATGTGCTTCTCGAGTGGCCGGGCGGATGGTCGCGAGACGTGCTCGACGGCGATACCTTTGGGCCGGAGCTCACAGCGCAGCTCAAGACCAAGCTGAAGGGTGCGGCAGGGCTGCAGCTAATTCGCCGGCCGGGCCGCAACGGCCGCCAGGTGGGCAAGATGCACCGCTGCTACCTGGTGTGGGCCGAACAGGGCGTGATGGAACTCGTGCTGCTGACGGGCCCGGAGAAGATCCTCGATCTGGACCTGACCGGGCCTGGCCGCAATGGGGGCGGCGCTTTGGATACGCCGCTGGTGCTGGTGTGCACGCATGCGAAGCGCGATACGTGTTGTGCGGTCAAGGGCCGGCCGCTGGCCGCGGATCTGGTGGCGGATTACCCGGATATGGTGTGGGAGACCTCGCACACGAAGGGGCACCGGTTCGCGCCGTCGGTCATGCTCATGCCATGGGCCTATTCCTTTGGTCGCATGAATAAAGAAGCCGCCGCGCAGATGATTGCGGCGGCGGCGAAGGGGAAGTATTTCTACCCGGTAAATCGCGGGCGCGGTATTTTCGGCCCGCGCGGCCAGGTGGCGGAGTTGGCGGTGGCCCGAGCGCTTATCGACGCCGGCGAGGACCTCTCCTACGGCCAGCTCACCGCCACCGACGGCGGCGAGGTCAGCCACACTGACGGCCGGCGCTGGCGTGTGGCGCTCGAGGAGCGCGAGGTAGAAGGCGTGGTCTCCTCGTGCGGCGATGCGCCGAAGAAAGGCCAAGCCATCGTAGCGACCGGCGTGGAGCTGGTCGCGGGGTAGGCTGCGCGAAGGCGGCGTCGGCAAGCGGGGGCTAGCGGCGCATGACCTTGGAGGAGAGCCAGTTGCCAAAGAACTGGGCGGCCTGCACCAGCACGATGATGATGAGCGTGGCCACGACGGTGACTTCCCACTCGAAGGCGCGGTAGCCGTAGACGATGGCAAAGTCGCCCAAGCCGCCGCCGCCGACGTAGCCGGCCATAGCGGACATATCCACGATGGCGATAAACAGGAAAGTGTAGCCCAGAATCAGTGGGCCGAGGGCCTCCGGGACGATCACGGAGGTAATGATCTTCCACGGCGAGGCACCCATGGAGCGGGCGGCCTCGATAACACCGGGATCGATGGCCACGAGGTTTTGCTCCACCACGCGGGCCACGGAGAAGGTTGCGGCGATCACCATGACGAAGGTGGCCGGGCCGCGGCCGATGGAGCCGCCCATTACGGCGACGGTCAACGGCTGGGCAAAGGCCAGCAAGATGATGAACGGGATGGGGCGGACGAAGTTCACCAGCAGGTTAACAATGACGTAGACAAACCTGTTTTGCAGGATGCCGCCCGTGCGGGTGGTGTAGAGCAGCATGCCCAGGCCAAGGCCGAGGATGCCGGAGATGATGAGGGTGGTCGAGACCATGATGAGGGTATCGACGATGGCCTCGGCTAGTGAAGGGCCGAGGCGGTCCCAGTTGGCTTGGGCGAGGTTGGTGACGGTCATCGTGCAATCTCCTCAATCTGGGTGGTGGTAGAAAGCGTGCGGTAGAACTCTTCGATGGCGTTATTATCGCCGCTAAGCCGCACGGTCAGCTTGCCAAAGGAATGCTGCTGCAACGTGGTGATACCGCCGTGCACGACGGCGATGGACACGCCGGCTTCCTTGAGCCGGGCGGCGGCGGTGAAGAAGCCGGATTCCTCGGTGAGGTTGATGGTAAACAGACGGCCTTCGTGCGCGAGCAGGTCGTCGGTTTCGACGACGTCGGGTTCGTTGCGCAGCGAGGTGGCCACGAACTTGGCGGCCACGGAGGTCTGTGGGTTGGAGAAGACCTCGTAGACGCTGCCTTGTTCTACTACGCGGCCGTTTTCCATCACGGCGACCTTATCGGCGATGGAGCGAACGACTTCCATCTCGTGGGTAATAACCACGATGGTGATGCCGAATTCCTTATTGACTCGGCGCAGCAGGTCGAGAACTTCCTGCGTGGTGGTGGGATCGAGGGCGGAAGTGGCTTCGTCGGCAAGCAGCAGCGAAGGGTTGGTGGCCAGCGCACGGGCAATGCCAACGCGCTGCTTCTGGCCGCCGGAGAGCTGCTCCGGGTAGCTCTTGCCCTTGTCTCCCAGGCCGACGAAGTCCAGCAGTTCTTGCACGCGCTGGGCGCGCTCCTGCTTGCCGACGCCCTGCAGCTGCAGCGGGTATTCAATATTGCCCGCCGCGGTGCGCGAGTTCATCAGGTTGAACTGCTGGAAGATCATGCCAATATTGCGGCGAATGCCGCGCAGCTTCTTCTCGGACATGCCGACGATATTGGTGTCATCAAGCAGTAGCTCGCCCGCGGACGGGGTGTCCAAACCGTTGATCATGCGCACGAGGGTGGACTTGCCGGCGCCGGAATAGCCAATGATGCCGACGATTTCGCCAGGCTCGATGGTCATGGAGACATGGTCGAGCGCCTTAATTCGCGCCTTTTTCTGCTTAAAGATCTTGGTGATCTCGCGGAACTCAATGCGGGTGCCGCGGTAGGTGGAATCTGCCACGTGTTTGCGTCCTTAGCTAGGAAAGTGCCAAACCCCGCCGGGGGCTCCGGCGGGGTAAAAGCAAGGGTGATTAGTCCAGATCTGCTTCGAGCTTATCCAGGATCTTCTGCAGATCCTCCTGGCTGCGCTCCACCTCGACGGAGGTACCGGCGGAGTCTTCGTCGACGCCCTCCTGGACGGCGTCGCTGTGCCATAGCTCGGCGAGCTTCTTGATGTCCTCGTTATCGGCGTCTTCCTCGCGGACGGCGAAGACATTGATGTACGGCTCTGCCTCTTCAGAGTTTGGGTCGTCCTGGAAGATGGCGGTGGCTGGGTCGATGCCGGCGCGCTCCAGGAAGGAGTTATTGATAATGGCCGGGGTGCCCTCGCCGTGTGCGGACGTGGTCTGTGCCGCATCTACCGGGGTGACCTTGACCTTGGACTTCCCTTCATCAATGTCTAGCGGGGTGGGCTCCAGGTTGTCCTTGTCCTTCAGGGTGAGAAGGCCGGCCTGGACCAGCACGTTGATGGCGCGAGCCTGGTTGGTGGAGTCATTCGGGATGGCGACCTTTTCGCCCTCGATGCCGTCGAGGGAGTCGTGGTCCTTCCAGAACAGTGCCAGCGGCACGATCTCGGTAGCCACGATAGGCACCAGGTTGGTGCCGTTGCCGTGGTTATACTCCGCCAAGAACTTCAGGTGCTGGAAGTTATTGGTATCCAGCTCGCCCTGGTCCAGAGCCTGGTTCGGGGTGTTGTAATCCGCGAAAGGCTGGATATCGATGTCATAGCCTGCGTTCTTTGCTTCCTGCTCGAACGCTACCCAGGCCTTCTTTGCGTCATCGGTGGTGCCGACTTTGATGGTCTTGGAGTCATCGGAGTCGGAAGAGCATGCCACCAGGCTGGTGGCGGCGATGGTTACGGCGGCGGTAGCAGCCACTACGCGACGGATCTGCATGGGGAATCCCCTTCTTGTAGGAGTTGAAATAATTTGTCTGTTTAGCAACTTAGCAATCAGCGAACCGCTTTGTCTATTGTGGGCATCACGTTCCACCGGCTTGTCTAGAACAATGATTCGATATTACACTGTCTGGAGTGAGATTTAATGGTGGAAGGGCGCTGTCCTGGTCGCGGGTGGAGCGAATTCTCTCCGGCCGCGAATCTACTGCGCCCGTGCCGGTTAATTACCTTCATAGGCCAGCGGGTTCTGCTCGGCGCGGCCAGTCTGCCGTGCCCTTCGCGGAGTTGCACGCGGTAAGTTCATATAGCTTTCTCGACGGCGCCACCGAGCCGGAGGGGCTGGTGGCCCGAGCTGTAGAGCTGGGCCTTGAGGGGTTGTCCATCGTGGATCGCGATGGCTTTTATGGTCTGATGAAATTTGCCGAAGCCGCAGCTAAAGCAGGACTTCCC
The DNA here is from genome assembly GCF_022347395.1 of Corynebacterium sp. ACRPF. Taxonomy (NCBI): domain Bacteria; kingdom Bacillati; phylum Actinomycetota; class Actinomycetes; order Mycobacteriales; family Corynebacteriaceae; genus Corynebacterium; species Corynebacterium sp. ACRPF. Next base: position 53,039 of record NZ_JAKRNB010000006.1, on the reverse strand, counting down.
GCCGTATATGGTGCGGAGCTATCGCTCACGGAGGCTCCGGTTACCGTGCTGGCACGCACCCCGGAGGGCTATCGTCGCCTGTCGCGCCTCATCGCGCGCGCCCGGATGGAGGCTGGGGAGAAGGATCGCGTAGCTTATCCGCCCTTGGATGAGGTGGCACGCGAACTGGAAGGGGAGTGCTTCTTTCTGGTGGGGCCGGAGGCGCTAGCAGAAATCGATAACCTGCTCGAAAGAATAAAAATAGACAGCATAGTTCTCGAATATTCGTGCAGCATGTCCCCCGAGGATGCGGATCAGCACCGTTTCCTGGATAAATACAATAACCTGCGGGCCATCGCAACCGCACGGCCGGCGGCCGCGACCCGCGACCAAGCTCGGCTCGCCGCCGCCAAGCGTGCCCTGGCCCGGCGCGAATCCCTCGCGGCCGCTGCGCCGCACGCCCACCCCATGGGTGCCGGCTGGCTGCGATCCGGCGAGCAGATGGCGCAACTCTTGCCAGATCGGCCGGAGCTCATCGCCGAAACCGTGGCGCTCGCCCGCGAGTGCTCTTTTACCTGGGATGCCCTCGCGCCCAACCTGCCGCATTTTCCGGTGCCGGAGGGGTACACCGAAATGAGCTGGCTGGAGCACGAGGTCTGGCGCCGCGCCAAGGACCGCTATGCTTCGCGCCCAGCCGAGATCCGGCAGGCAGCAAGGAAACAGATTCGGCATGAGTTGGGCGTCATCAAGCAGCTGGGCTTTCCCGGCTACTTCCTGATTGTGTGCGACCTAGTGGATTTTTGCCGCCGCGAGAATATTCTGTGCCAAGGCCGTGGCTCGGCCGCCAACTCCGCGGTGTGCTTTGCGCTGGGCATTACCAACGCCGAGCCCATCTCCGCGCAGCTGCTTTTCGAGCGCTTCCTCTCCCCAGACCGCGATGGTCCGCCCGATATTGATATCGACATCGAGTCCGGCCGCCGCGAGGAAGTCATCCAGTATGTCTACCGCACCCACGGCCGTGATCGCGCCGCGCAGGTAGCCAATGTCATTACCTATCGGCGCAAGGGGGCCACCCGCGATGCCGCCCGCGCGTTGGGCTACCCGCAGGGCTCGGCCGATGCGTGGTCGAAAGGTACCTCCGAGCCGCCTGCCGACGTCTCCTTATTGGCCGAGCAATTCCTCGGCCAGCCCCGCCACCTAGGCATCCACTCCGGCGGCATGGTGCTGTGCGATCGGCCCATTGCGGACGTCGTGCCCATGGAATGGGCGCGTATGGACAATCGCTCCGTGCTGCAGTGGGATAAGGACGATTGCGCGGCCGCCGGCCTGGTGAAATTCGACCTTTTGGGTCTTGGCATGTTGGAGGCGCTGCACCACATGATTGACGTCGTGCGCGCCACCACCGGCCGCGAGGTGCACCTGTGGGAGCTCGACCTCGCCGAACCGGAAGTCTATGGCATGCTCTGCCGCGCCGATGCGGTGGGCGTCTTCCAAGTGGAATCTCGTGCGCAGCTAGCCACGCTGCCGCGTTTGAAGCCGCGCCGCTTCTTTGACCTAGTGGTCGAAGTCGCGCTCATTCGCCCCGGTCCCATCCAAGGCGGGTCCGTGCACCCTTACCTGCGTCGTCGCGATGGCCTAGAGGAGGTCACCTATGACCATCCCGTGCTGGAAAAGTCCCTGGGTAAGACCTTGGGCATCCCGCTCTTCCAGGAGCAGTTGATGCAGATCGCGGTCGACGCCGCCGGGTTCTCCGGTGCTGAGGCTGATGATCTGCGCCGCGCCATGGGCTCGAAGCGCTCCCCGGAAAAGATGGCCGCGTTGCGCAGTCGTTTCTATGCCGGTCTGCGCGAGACCAACGGTATCGAGGGCGAGGTGGCCGATAAGCTCTGGACTAAGATTGTGGCCTTTGCTGCCTACGGCTTCCCGGAGTCGCACTCGCAGTCCTTTGCCTCGCTGGTGTATTTTTCCGCGTGGTTTAAATATCACTACCCGGCGGAATTTTGTGTGGGCCTGCTGCGCGCGCAGCCGATGGGCTTTTATTCCCCGCAGTCGCTCATCCAAGATGCCCGGCGCCACGACGTGCGGGTGCTGCCGGTAAGCATCAATGACTCCGGCGCCCAAGCCCGCGCGACGGGACCTGCCGAGATTCGCTTGGGCCTTAACCTCATCAAAGGGCTGGGGGAGTCTGCCGCCGAGCGCGTGGAGGCGGCCGCGCCTTTTGCTAGCGTGTCCGATCTTTCGCGCCGGGCGGACCTCAGCGTGGAACAGGTGGAGGCGCTGGCCACGGCCGGGGCGTTGGAGTGCCTTGGGCTGGACCGTCGCCAAGCGTTGTGGCAGGCCGGCGTTGCCGCTACCGAGCGCGAGGGCATGTTGCCCGGCACCTCCGCCCTGGCCTCGCCACACCTGCCCGGCATGTCTGCTTTTGAGCTTATAGCTACCGACGTCGCCGCCACCGGCGTGACCCATAACCAGCAGCCGATGGAGCTGGTGCGTGCCTCGCTTGCCGACGTCCTCCCTGCCTCCCAACTTCCCCATGTTCCCGATGGCACCCGCGTGCGCATCGCTGGCATTATTACTCACCGCCAGCGCCCGCGTACTGCGTCTGGCCTGACCTTTTTGGGTGTCGAGGATGAAACCGGCCTGATGAACGTGATGGTCTCACCCGGATTGTGGTCGCGGCATAAGGTGCTGGCCCGCACCGCCCGCGCGATGATCATCCGCGGCATCGTACAAAATGCCACCGGTGCGGTCAGCGTGGTCGCAGATAAGCTCGAGCCGTTGGACTTTGGAGAATTCCTCTCCCGCGGCTCCCGCGACTTCCGCTAGTTGCCGCCGCTGCGCAGCTCGTCTGCGTTGAGTTTATTGGCCAATTCTTTGGCTACCGCAAATGGAATCCACAGCAGTTGGGTGTAGATGAGCTTGGCAAAGAAGATGGCGATATTGGCCCCCGAGGTCGCCTGCTCCACCGCGACCTGCTCCGCACCGAAGAAGCGCAGCCCGAATGCGGTGGCGCCGGCGACGAGGAAGAGCACTATGGCCGTGGCCAATGCGGTTTTCAGGCCTTTGTCGCGGGCGTCGGTATGCAGGCGCAGCTCGTACTCTTCCATCTCCGTAGTAGGAACGTCGAGGTGCCGAATGGACTGGCGCAGCCACGTGGTGCACATGGTCGCCGCAATGCCAGCTATCGGCCACAGCAGATTAGACAAGCCAAGCGCGAAGAAGTGCAGGGGCGCCGCCACGATGGCCAGGCCGAGAAAAATATCGCCGGCCAAGACCAGGTGCTTACGGCGAGAAACAGAGGCAGGAATTGTGGTAGCCATTAGGAATTCTTCCTATAGATTTCAGTGGACATAGGGGCAAATTCCTGGCGGGAAAAGATGGCCTCCACCGGAAGGTCAAAGACTTCGCAGACGCGGAAGGCTAGGTCCAGGCTGGGGGAGTGGTCCCCGCGCTCGAGGGCTCCGACGGTCTGGGGGTTGACGTCGATGGCCTCAGCCAGCTGCGCGCGCGACATGTCCCGCTCGGCGCGTAGCACGCGTACCCGGTTATAAATGGGTGCGGAGGGCTTCTTCTTTGGGGACATGAGTCAAAGTATTGCATAAACCCAACGCCCTGGCAAGGGTTGCTACTCGACGCCGAAGATATCCCCTGGCTGGCAGTCCAGTGCCGCGCATAGTGCTGCGAGGGTGCTAAAGCGTACGGCTTTGGCACGATTATTCTTCAATACGGAGAGGTTGACTGGGGTGATGCCTACTTCTTTAGCGAGTGCCGTTCCGGTTATGCCGCGCTCTTCCATTATTCGGTCGAGGTGGCAGACTACCTGGGGCCCTTGTGGCTCAGACAAGTCCTTCGACCTCCTCTTCTAGCTTGCAACCGCGCTTGATGGCGGCTGAGAAGAGCTGTAGGGCGCAGGCAAAGAGGTAAAGCAGCGCGAGCTCGCCAAATGACGTTCCGCTCTGGCTGGACCACCAGTCGATCCCTAGCTGTGAAGAGGCCCAGTTGTTGCCCATACCTTCGAGCGGGAAGCGTCCGATAAACCAGACGAGAATCCCGATGGCTATTCCATTGAGGAAGCGAATATTTTTCGTAGTGAAGACCTGCCCGCGAAGCATGGGCTTGACCAGACGGTAGGTAAAGAACGCGATGATCAAAATAGCCGCAATCTTAACGACGAGCGCTGCGGTGAGCATCCAGAATGGTCCGCCGTCGAGGTTGTGTTTGCTTAGGCCTTCTGGGATGGCTGCGCTCAGTGCGGTGGAAAAGCGTCCGGTGGCAAGCTCACGCAGGTAGGTAGGGCCGAGGATGACGATGGTAAGGAGGCAGATGCCGGCCGCTGTGTTAATTTCGCGGCGCTCGGCCTTGGAGGTGGGTTGTGGGGTGGTCATGACAATCCTTTCCGCCGATTGTTTATCGACTCTCGATGTTGTCGTAATTCGATAATATCGATTAACGATAAGTGAGGCAAGGGTATGGCCCGATTGATACTGTCAATAACTATGAGCGAAGAAATGAATCCCGTCTCGCCACGCCTGGTGACCTCGCGTTATATCCACCACCTGAGCTGGATGATTGTCCTCGCGGCGGCCGCCGGTGCGGCAGGTTTTTGGTGGACCCCGTGGTTCTACTGGGCGGCCGGTGTCTTCGTCGCCCTATTCTTCTGGCTGCTCTGGCTCATCCCCGCCCAGGTGCGCAACATGGGCTGGCTCGAAACCGACGATGAGCTGCTTATCACTCGCGGCAAGCTCTGGCATTCCTTCACCGTCGTGCCCTACGGCCGCATCCAATTCGTGGACGTGACCTCCGGGCCCATCGACCGCGCCCTCGGGCTAAAAAAGCTGCAGCTCCACACGGCCTCGGCCAGCACGGACGCCACCATTAAGGGCTTGGAAGCCCCGCTTGCCGACGCCCTCCGTACCCGCCTTGCCCACCAAGCCCGCGAACGGATGAGCGGCCTATGAGCGACCAGTCCAGCACCCAACCAAGCTTCCGCCGCGTCCACCGCCTCACCCCGCTGCTGCGCCTATGGTCAGTGATCCTGGCCCTCATCGCGGCCTTCGCCCTCAACGTCAACCTGGAAGCCCTGCGCGATATCTTTGCCTTCATCACTGGCGAGCACCGCGGTGAGGCCCTGCGCGATACCGCCTTTGCGATCGCCGGGTTCGTTGCGGTCTGCGCGGTCGTGTGGCTCGCTTCCGGCCTGTGGTGGCGCCGCATGGGCTACCAGCTCGGCGCGGAAGAACTTTCCCTGCACCGCGGCCTCTTTTCCACCCAATTGCGCACCGCACGGTATGACCGCACGCAGGCCGTCGACGTCGTCGAGCCCGTCATCGCACGCCTTTTCCGGCTAGCGGCTGTGCGCGTGGAAACCGCCGGCGGCCAATCTTCCGTCATCGAAATCGCCTACCTCAAAAAGGCCGATGCCGAGGCCCTACGCGATGACATCCTCGCCCGCGTTCACGGCGCACCCACACCGGCCGCGGACACTGACATCGACGCAACCGCCGCCGACTTGACCAGCGCCCCAACACCCGCCGAACCGGCCGAAGAATCAGCCCTCGTGCCCGAAATCCCGATCGCGCGCTCCCTTATGGCGGCCGCGCTGCGCGCCTCCACGCTTTTCCTCGTCGGTTTCCTCATCCTTGTCGTGGTCACCCGGCTGCCGCTGTCGACCGCGCTGCCCATCCTCGTCGGCGCGATACCCAACGTCTGGAACGTGCTCGATTCTTCCTGGCGCTACACCGCCCGCACCGACGGCGAGGTACTCAACATCACCTACGGCCTGGCCGACCGCCGCCGCCAAAGCATCCGCCTTGACCGCATCCACGCCGTGCAAATTACCCAGCCGTTCCTGTGGCGGCCGCTGGGCTGGTATGAGGTGAGGGTTTCGGTGGCGGGGTATGGGGCGTCGGCAAGCGGCAAGGCTTCTGGCTCCACCCGCATCCTGCCGGTGGGCACCCTCGCCCAAGCCCGGCAATTCCTGCCGGCCGATGCCGCCCCCACCTACGCCTCGCCGGCCCGCGCCAAATGGGTCTCCCCGCTGGACTACCGCCAGCAAACCGTCGCGCTCACCGGCGACTACGTCATCGTGCGCAACGGCCGGCTCAACCGCCGCGTCAAGGCCATCCACACCTCCCATATCCAGGAGCTCACCTACCGCCGCGGGCCGATTTCCCAGGCGCTCGGCCTAGCCACCGTCGACCTCGACCTAGTCCAAGGGCCCGTACGCATGGCCGCGCGCAACCTCACGCTTGCCGACGCCACCGCACTCCTTGCCCGCCTACGCTCCCGCCAGCTGCCAGGACTTAAACCGCCCCGTTAAAACCCAGCTGGCGCCACGCCTCGAATACGGCCGTCGACGCCGAATTCGACAGGTTCATCGAGCGCCTAGCCGGCACCATCGGAATGCGCACGCGGTCCGTCACGCGCGGATGGTTAATATGCTCCTCCGGCAGGCCAGTCGGCTCCGTGCCGAAGAGAAGGACATCGCCCTCCTGGTATTCGATATCTGTAAACCACTTATCCGTATGCGTGGTAAACGCGAATACGCGCGCCCCCGGCAGTGCATCCATGCAGGCCTGAAAATCCTTGTGAATCTGCACATCAGCCAGATCGTGATAATCCAGTCCGGCGCGCTTTAAGTGCTTATCGTCGAAATTAAAGCCCAGCGGCTCAATCAGGTGCAGGCTCGCGCCCGTTACCGCGGCCGTGCGGATGGCGTTGCCCGTATTAGTAGGAATGACCGGGTTATCAAAGACAATGTGCAGCTGGCTCATGCCTTCAGTCTAGGATGGTGGCTATGAGCGCTACCAAACTAGATGGCACACTGTACCGCGACGAGATTTTCGCCGACCTCGCCCAGCGCGTGGCCGCGCTGAAGGACAAGGGGATTACGCCCGGCCTCGCTACCGTCCTGGTCGGCGAAGACCCCGGCTCCCAGTCCTATGTGAAGATGAAGCACCGCGACTGCGAAAAGCTCGGCATCAACTCCATCCGCAAGGACCTGCCGGCCGATGTCACGCAGGAAGAACTTGAGGCCGTTATCGATGATCTCAACACCGATGATGCCTGCACCGGCTACATCGTCCAGCTCCCGCTGCCGAAGCACCTGGATGAAAACGCCATCCTCGAGCGCATCGACCCCGAAAAGGATGCCGACGGCCTGCACCCCGTCAACCTGGGCAAGCTCGTGCTCAACGAGGATGCGCCCCTGCCCTGTACCCCGAACGGCTGCCTGCACCTGCTGCGCCGCTTCGGCGTTGAGCTTGACGGCGCCAAGACCGTGGTCATCGGCCGCGGCGTGACCGTGGGTCGTCCCATCGGCCTGATGCTTACCCGCCGTAGCGAGAACTCCACCGTCACCCTCTGCCACACCGGTACCAAGGACCTGGCCGCCGAGACCCGCGAGGCCGATATCGTCATCGCCGCCGCCGGCCAGCCCCACATGCTCACTGCGGACATGATTAAGGAAGGCGCCGCGCTTCTCGACGTCGGAGTCTCCCGCGTCGACGGCAAGCTCACCGGCGACATCCACCCAGACTGCTGGGACAAGGCCGGATTCGTCTCGCCGAACCCGGGCGGCGTCGGCCCGCTGACCCGCGCCTTCTTGGTGCGCAATATCGTCGAGCGCGCGGAAAAGTTGGCGTGAATCTAGATAACCCGCACGATGCCGGCCTCGCGCCCTCCCCGCTGCCGCCCGCCGCGCAGTGGGCGGCTATCGGCATCTTCGTGGCGGGCGTGGTCGTCTCCGGCGGTTACGCGGTCTTCGAGTACTGGCGTCGGGCCACGTTTCTCCTCGGCCTCGCCTTGCTGTGGCTCACTGTGGTACGCCTGACTTGTGATTCCAGCCGCGTTGGCGTGCTGGCCGTACGCTCGCGCCGCTTTGACGCCTGCTTTACCGGCTTAGTCGGCGCCGTGATGGCCTTTCTGGCCTTTTCTGTGGACTCGCTCGGTAGCTAGTTATCCACAGGTTTTTCGTAGAGCCTTCACCTATTTCGGCCTGAAAGGGTGTGGTTCGGCCGGTTATCCACAGGTAACCGCCCGCCTCCGCGCGCTGGGTTGCGCGGCCGGTTTAGGCTCGGGGCCATGATTTCGAACTACCTGGCTGCCGTGAACTCCCCGATGGTGCTCATCGGGGAGTGCGTTGGGCTGTCGGTAGAAGAGCTCGTCGATAAGGGCTTTAGTGATCGCGAGGCCGCCGAGTTTGCCCGCCTGGCCGATACTTACTTCGGCCGCACCTCCTTTGGCGCTAAACAGCGCGCCGCCCGCCGCACTTCGCTGCCGCTCGACGCGCTGAAAATTATCGAGCACTTCGCGCAGAAGATGAAAACCCAGCGGGCGGCTTGGGCACTGCGCGAGGCACTTTGCGCCCTGCGCCTTTCCACCAGCGAGATTGAAAAGTGCGCCCGCCGCATGGTGCGCGAGGAGCGCACCACCAAGCGCTCCGAAGGCGTGCGCCTGACCCGCCGCCGCGATGACCTGTGGACACTGACAATTACCGCCGAGTCCGAGTTAGTTGCAGAAATTAATAACCACGTCTCCACCGTCGCCGATGCCCGTCGCGTCTTTGCCGAGGGCGCCTCTACCTCCACAATCACCACCAATGTGGTGCTTAACCTGAATGAGATGGTGAAGGTCATCCACGGCGAGGACGTCACCTTGCAGCTGACCAATGGTGCCCAGATATCTGGTGCGGATCTTGTCCGCCGCGCGCTTTCCGACGTCGGCCTTATCACCCTCATCCACCCAGTCACCGGCCCCGTAAACCTTTATCAATCGCGGCGCTTGGCGACATGGAAGCAACGCCAAATGGCGATGGCAGAAAACCCGGTGTGCCCGTGGCCCGACTGCCACACGCCGGCGGATGAATGCCAGGTCCACCATCTCACCCCGTGGCTGCTCGGCGGCGATACGAATCCCGAAAACCTCACCATCGCGTGCAAGTATCACAATGCTGTGAACGACGATGACCCGAATGCGCCGCCGCGTCGCGGCCGGCTCGAGCGCCGTCCTGGAGAAGGCATCGTGTGGCGCCCGCCTTGGGCGAAGCCACCCGACGATCGCTGAGCCGCTTCGTCCCTTCGCCGCCCCAGCGCAACGCATAGTGCTAGTGCGCGCTGCGCGGCTTTGGCGATCCTTGCTGCTGCGATCTTTTTAAATCGAATACTCGGTGGGATCGCCTGCCGCTGCATCAATGCGCGGGTCCGGCTGGGAAAGAGTGAGGAAGTTGCGCAGGATGTGATCCATTTGGCGTGACTCGGTAAGGAAGGCGTCGTGGCCTACCGGGGAGACCACCTTGGCCATAGCCAATAGATTTCCCAGATTGCGCGAGATATGTTCTTGCTGGTGATACGGGTACAAGATGTCCGTGTCTACTCCTACGACCATTGTAGGTACCTTGGATGATCCCAGCGCGCGGTTGAGCCCACCGCGGTCACGGCCGATATCGTGGCGGTTGAGCGCCTCGGTGAGAGTGACATAGGAGCCGGCATCGAAGCGGTCGGCCAGCTTGATTCCTTGGTAATCCAGGTAGGAGTTAACGGCAAAGCGATTATCGCGGCGACGGTAAGGCCCGAGCGGGTTCTCGCCGGTCTGTGCATGAACGCCGAAGCGCTCGTCAATTTCTTGTTCGCCGCGGTAGGTCAGGTGCGCAATGCGGCGCGCGGCCGCCAGCCCCTCGCGCGGGCGCTGGGCGGAAGCGTAATAATCGCCGCCGTGCCAGAACGAATCTTGCTCGATGGCCGCGATTTGCGCCGACTGGATGCCAATCTGCCAAGCAGAGGCGCGGGCCGAAACGGCAATGACGCAGGCTGCGTCGAGGAAATCGGGGTGCATCAGTGTCCACTCCAGCGTGCGCGCGCCACCCATTGAGCCGCCGATGACGGCATGCACGTGGGTGATGCCAAGTTCATGCAAAGCGGCACGCTCGGCCGCAACGAGGTCGCGCACGGAAAGCGCGGGAAAACGCGAACCCCAAGCACGGCCATCGTCTGGGTGCGGAGAAGCCGGGCCGGTAGAGCCTGCGCAGCCGCCCAGTGCATTGGTAGCGATAATGCACCACTTCGTCGTATCCAGCGCCTTGCCGGGGCCTACTAGGTCGGCCCACCACTCGGCCACATTCGAGTCCCCGGTTAGCGCGTGTTCGACCAGGATGACGTTATTGGCGCCATGGGGATCGCCGAGAAGGTGGCCGAAGCGGTGGTAGGCAATGTGGGCGTCGGCAAGCGTGGCGCCGGCTTCGGTGTGGAAATCGCCGATGCTAACTAGCTTCATGCCAGCGCGTTAAAGCCCAGCTCGAGGTCCGCGATGATGTCATCGATGTGCTCGATGCCCACGGACAGGCGGATAGTGGATTGCGTAATGCCGGCTGCTGCCAGCGCAGGTTTATCGGATTGCGAGTGCGTGGTGGTTGCCGGATGTATGGCCAGGGAGCGGGTATCGCCGATATTGGCGAGGTTGGAGTGGAGCTTAAGGGCGTCGATAAACGCCCAGGCTTCTTCGCGGCCGCCGTCGATGTCGAAGGAGAACACGGAGCCCGTGTAGGCGTAGCCGAGCTTTTCCTTGGTCGCCTTATACGGCGAGGAGTCCAGGCCCGCGTAGTTGACCTTGGTGACCTTGGCGTGGCCTTCCAAGTACTCGGCGACGGCTTGGGCGTTGGCATTGTGCTTTTCGACGCGCAGCCCTACCGTCTCAATTCCATTCAGCGTCAGCCAGGCGTTGAAGGGGGAGATGGCGGCGCCGGTATCGCGCAGCAGGCCAGCGCGGGCCTTGAGCGCGAAGGCCGAAGCGCCGAGGTCGGCGTATTTGAGTCCGTGGTAGGCCTCATCCGGGGTGACGAAATAGGGGAATATGGGCTCGCCGTTGCGGGTGACGGTCCAGTCGAAGGAGCCGCCGTCGATAATCGCGCCGCCGACGGCCGAGCCATTGCCGGTATAGAACTTGGTAGTGGAGACCACGACGATATCTGCGCCGAGGTCCAGCGGCCGGGCTAGGGCGGCGGTGGCGATGGTGTTATCCACGATGAGTGGGACCTGGTTATTGTGGGCGACCTCGGCGATGGCCGGGATATCAAGGACATCGGCCACGGGGTTACCGAAGGTCTCGCCATAGAAGGCTTTGGTATTTGGCTGTACGGCATCTTGCCAGGAGGCCGGATCGTCCGGGTCCTCGACGAGAGTGACGTCGATGCCTAGGCGCTTGAGCGTGACGGTAAAGAGGGTAGATGTGCCGCCGTAGAGGCGAGGGGAAGTCACGATGTGGTCGCCGGCCGAGGCGAGGTTCAAAATGGCCGCGGTTTCAGCGGCCTGGCCGGAAGCGAAGGCAACGGCCGCGACGCCGCCCTCGAGGGAAGCGAGGCGCTCTTCCAGTGCGTCCTGGGTGGGGTTGGTCAGGCGGGTGTAGATGGGGCCGGCGTCGGAAAGATTGAAGCGGTTGGCCGCGTGCTCGGCATCGTTAAAAACGTAGGAGGTGGTCTGGTAAATCGGCACATTGCGGGCGTTGTGGTGCCCGTCGAGGTTTTGGCCTGCGTGTACAGAGCGGGTAGCGAAGGACCAGTTGGAATTGGAGTTATCGTATTTCGTCGTCATGCTTGGCAAGACTAGACCAAGCGGTATATATAGCGAACGAGTTTGTGGAAACGCGCTGGCAGCCGCGAGAATAAAAATAGACCAAGCGGTCGGTGTGGCGCTTGGTCTGGTGGGGTGTCTTTCTTAGCTGCGGCGGTCGTGCTCCTCGAGCTGATTAGCAATGCGGCTAGTATTCGCGCGGGTGTCATTGCTATTGCGCACGAGCTTGACCACGAGGGCGATAATTCCAGCGAGGATAAGGACGAAAACGAGGATGAGAAGGAACTCAATCGGACCTAAAGACATCTATTACCTTTCGTTTATGATCGTTGGAATTATGGTATCACCCCTGCAAAGCGGCCGCGACTGCAGAAAGGCTTTCGCGTAGCTCGGCATCGCTGAGGTGGCCGAAGCCGAGTACGACGCCGTCTTCAGCATCGGCCCCGCCCCAATAATCGCGCAGTGGGGTGAGTTTGATGCCGCAGGCGGCGGCGCGGGGGACAACGGCCGGATCGCACAGTAGGACTGCGTGGAGGCCACCGTGGATGGGAAGGAGCTGGGTGCCATCGATGGAGCCAAGTGCTTCGGCCACTAGGTTGCGGCGGCGTTTATAGGTGCGGCGCATGCGGCCGGTGTGGCGTCGTAAAGCGCCGCTGGCAAGGTAGTGGGCGAGCGCGGCCTGGGGGATGGAGCCGACGGGTTGGCCGAAGATATCGCGCACGCGGTCCACGGCCGAGCGCAAACGTGGCGGGAGGACGAGGTAACCGCATGCAATCGAGGGGGAGATGACCGAGGAGAAGGTACCCAGCAGCACGGTGTGTTCCGGGGCGAGTGCGGCCAGGGCGGGCAGCGGCTGGCCGACGTAGCGCAGTTCGGAGTCGAAGTCATCCTCGATAAGCAGGGCGTCGTGTGTGCGGGCCCATTCGACGAGTTCGGCGCGCCGGGCTGCGGGCAGCGAGCCGCCGTAGGGGTATTGGTGGCTGGGGGTGACGATGAGGGCGTCGAGATCGGCCGTGGGGACGGTGACGCCTTCGGGGCCGGTGGGGATTTCCACCAACGTGTGGCCGAGGGCGTGGGGCACGCGGCGCAGGCTGGGGTAACCGGGGGATTCCACGCCCACGCGCAGCTGGCGGCCGAGGGCGCGCAGGAGCACGGAGAGGCCGTCGCGGGCGCCGGCCGTGATGAGCACGCAGGCCGGGTCCACGGTGAGCCCGCGCATGTGGCGCAGGTGGGCGGCGACCTCGTGGGGCAGATTGCCGGAGGGGTCGACGGCCGCTGCACGCCACGCGGCCCTCCATTCAGGGGTGAGGATTCCCGCGGTGTCGGGCAGTCCGGGCGTCAGTGACACCAGCTCGGGCTCGGCGGCCGGTATGGGGGCCGGCTCCGGGCGCGGGGCGCGGGCGTGGGGGAGCAGCGGGTTGATGACGGTGCCGGAGCCAACCTCGGCCGTAAGGTATCCCTCGGCCGTGAGTTGCTCGTAGGCGGTGACTACGCTGCCTCGGGAAACGCCGAGCTGGGTGGCTAAGGTACGGGTGGAGGCAACGCGCTCGCCGGGCAGGAGGACGCCGGCGGCAACCTGGGTGCGGAGGGCCGCGGCGATTTGCACGGGCAGCGGCCGCGTATCAGAGGGATCGAGGCGGAGAGGCACCCCCTCATCATAAGTGGTCTAATCCAACACACTGAAAATGGCTCTTGTCTTGTACCAATTGTGTGGGCCACTATGTGACCTATGACTGAACAGGTAAATGAACAAGGACGCGCCACTACGCGCGTGAAGCGAGGACTAGCCGATATGTTGAAAGGCGGCGTCATCATGGACGTCGTCACGCCGGAGCAGGCGCGCATTGCGGAGGACGCGGGTGCGTCGGCAGTTATGGCGTTGGAGCGCGTGCCGGCCGATATTCGTGCGCAGGGCGGGGTGGCACGCATGTCGGACCCAGAGCTAATTGAGGGCATCGTCGAAGCGGTGGACATCCCGGTCATGGCCAAGGCCCGCATCGGCCACTTCGTGGAGGCGCAGATTCTGGGCGAGTTGGGCGTGGACTTCATCGATGAGTCCGAGGTGCTGAGCCCGGCCGATTACGTCAACCACATCAATAAGTGGGACTTCGACGTGCCGTTCGTGTGCGGTGCCACCAACCTGGGGGAGGCGCTGCGCCGCATCACCGAGGGCGCGGCCATGATTCGCTCCAAGGGCGAGGCCGGCACGGGCGATGTCTCTGAGGCCGTGAAGCACCTGCGCACGATTAAGGCCGAGATTGCCCGCCTGCGCCACCTGGATCGCGATGAGCTCTACGTCGCGGCCAAGGAGCTGCAGGCGCCGTACGACCTGGTCGCAGAGGTCGCGGAGACCGGCAAGCTCCCGGTTGTGCTTTTTGTTGCCGGTGGCGTGGCCACGCCTGCCGACGCCGCCCTCGTCCGCCAGATGGGCGCCGAAGGCGTCTTCGTCGGCTCCGGCATCTTCAAGTCCGGCGAGCCCGCCAAGCGTGCGGAGGCCATCGTCAAGGCGGCGACCCTCTACGACCAGCCGGCCGAACTAGCCAAGCTTTCCCGCGGCCTGGGCGAGGCCATGGTGGGCATCAATGTCAACGACGTGCCCGCGCCGCACCGCCTGGCTGAGCGCGGATGGTAGCCACCGTTGGGGTGCTGGCGCTGCAGGGCGGCGTCGAGGAGCACCTGCGCATTCTTGATGAGCTCGGTGTTGCTACTCGCCGGGTGCGGGTGCCGCGGGACCTGGACGGGCTCGACGGGCTGGTGATTCCGGGCGGCGAGTCGAGTGTCATCGACAAGCTAGCGCGCAGCTTCGATCTGGCCGAGCCGCTGCGCGACGCCGCAGCTGCAGGCCTGCCCGTGCTCGCGACCTGCGCTGGGCTCATCTACTGTGCCCGCGAGCTCGATAACCCCGCGCCGGGCCAGCAGACCTTGGGCCTGCTGGATGTGACGGTGCGGCGCAATGCCTTTGGCAACCAGCGTTTTTCCGCCGAGCGGACAGTGGACGTGGTCGTTGTTAAAGACCAGTCGCTGCCGATTGAGGCGAGCTTTATCCGCGCACCGCTGGTCACCCGTGTAGGCGAGGGCGTCGAGGTCATCGCGACGGCGCCGGGCGAGGACGGCGACGCGGTGGTCGGCGTGCGCCAAGGCCGCGTGACGGCGCTGAGCTTTCACCCAGAAGAAAATGGCGACGCTCGCGTGCACGCCGCCTGGCTCGATAGCTTCTAAATCTGCGCGCATACCAAAGCCGCCCCGCAGCGAATTGATTGAACTGGCCCCCGAAAGTTGGACTGGTTTAATTCTAGGCGGTTAGGGCTTCAAGGGTCTGATTTCGATATTGCATCGGGGTTAGACCCTTGAGTCGTTGTTGGATGCGTTCGGTGTTGTACCACCGGATGTACTCGTCGATTGCCTGGTTGAACTCTGCGACGGTGTCGAAGGCTTCTCCGTGGTACATCTCGGTTTTCAGGTGGCCGAAGAAGTTCTCCATGACCGCGTTGTCGTAGCAGTTGCCTTTGCGTGACATCGATTGGACTCCCTGGTGCTGGCTAATCAGGGTGCGCCATGATGAGTGCTGGTATTGGAATCCTTGATCGGTGTGGATCATCCAGCCCGGCTCTGGAGCACACGCTTTGATCGCCTGCGCCAACGAAGCCGAGGTAAACGCTGTAGACGGCGATGTGGCCACTGTGTGGGCGACGATTGAGCGGTCGAACAGGTCCATCACCGGTGAGAGATACACCTTGCGGCCAGCGACTTTGAACTCGGTGACGTCGCTGACGAAGACAGTGTTGAGCCTATCGGGGGTGAAGTTGCGCTCGAGTGTGTTCTCAGCGATGTAGCTGATTGTGCCAGTGTAGGAGATGTAGGGCCTGCGCTGGCGGATCTTGGCTTTCAAGCCCATGGCGCGCATGAGCTTGTAGACAAGTTTGTGGTTGACCACCCAGCCCTGGTTACGCAGGTCGAGCAGTACCCGCCGGTAGCCGTAGCGGTGTTTGTTGCGCTGAAAACTGTCCCGGATCGCTTGTTTGAGCTCGGCATGTTTATCCGGTGCGGTGAGTCGTTTTTGGTGGTAGAAGAATGTCGAGCGTGCCATGCCGGCCGCATCCAGGAGGTAGTCCAAGCGGTGGTGTGACTTGAGGATGACGATTGCCTGGGCTTTCAGGCGTGTCCCTGGTTCCTCAAGTCTCGCAATTTTTTTAAGTAGGCGTTTTCCGCTTCCAGCCGCTCAACCTGGCGGCGAAGCTTTTCCTCTTCCGTGAGGCGTTTCGGCCCAGCCGATCCTTTGGGCCTGCCCTTCGGCTTCGGGCGCAGAGCCTCGTCGCCGCCTCTGCGCCACTTAGCCACCCAGTCCTTGACGAGGTGGTCGGATGAAAGATTGAACTCTCGGGCAAGATCCATCATCGACTCACCCGCAAGATGACGTTCTACAACCTCCTTCTTCGCCTCGAAGGAGTAGTGCTGCTTGTTTGGTTTCTCCACGAGACATAGTCTGCCACGCAGTTGGAAACGACGATAAAGTCTACGCGTTGCGTCTCTCGAGACACCGACAACACGAGCAGCGGCTCGGCAACCCATTCCCTGCTCGAAAAGCTCCACTAACTGCTCACGCTGAACTTCACTCAGCGAACTACGTGCTCTCAAAGAAAATGCTCCCCACTAGTTGTTGGCAACTGATTTCTCAGTCCAACTAATGGGGAGCAGTTCAGATGAACGCTGCGGGGCGGCTTTTGCCTGGGAAGAATTACTTCTTCAGTCCGTCAATGATCTCGTTGAACCTAGCAACTGGGCGCATGACGGCAGAGGTCTTCTCGTCATTTGGCCAGTAGTAGCCGCCGAGGTCGGCGGGGTTGCCCTGGGCGTCGACAAGCGCCTGGGCGATCTCGTCTGCCTGGGAGGACAGCTGGGAAGCCACGTCCTTGAAGGCTGCGGCGAGATCGGCATCATCGGTCTGGTTAGCCAGCTCTTCGGCCCAGAAGGTGGCCAGGAAGAAGTGGGAACCGCGGTTGTCGATTTCGCCCACCTTGCGGGACGGGGACTTGCCCTCATTGAGTAGGCGCTCGGTGGCCTTGTCCAAGGTAGCGGCTAGGACGCCGGCTTTCTCGTTGCCGTTGGTCTGCTTTTCGTGGCGGAAGGACTCGGCCAGGGCCAGGAACTCGCCGAGGGAATCCCAGCGCAGGTGGTTTTCTTCTTCTACCTGCTGGACGTGCTTCGGGGCGGAGCCGCCGGCACCGGTCTCGAAGAGGCCGCCACCTGCCATGAGTGGAACCACAGATAGCATCTTGGCGGAGGTGCCCAGCTCGAGGATGGGGAAGAGGTCCGTGTTGTAGTCACGCAGCACGTTGCCGGTAACGGAGATGGTGTCCTCGCCGCGGCGGATGCGCTCGATGGAGGTCTTGGTAGCGGTTACCGGGTCCTCGATGGAGATGTCTAGGCCCTCGGTGTCGTGGTCCTTAAGGTACTTCTCCACTAGGGACTTGATGTTGCGGTCGTGGCCGCGCTCTGGGTCGAGCCAGAAGATGGTCTTCATGCCGGACAGGCGAGCGCGGTTGACGGCGAGCTTGACCCAGTCCTGGATCGGGGCATCCTTGGTCTGGCAGGCGCGCCAGATATCGCCTTCCTCCACGTCGTGGGAGATGAGGACCTCGCCCTGGGAGTTGCGAACCTCAACAGTGCCCGCGGCCGGGATCTTGAAGGTCTTATTGTGGGAGCCGTACTCCTCGGCCTTCTGCGCCATCAGGCCAACGTTCGGCACGGTACCCATGGTGGTCGGGTCGAAGGCACCATTTTCCTTGCAGTCCTCGATAACAGCCTGGTACACGCCAGCGTAGGAGGAATCCGGAATGACGGCGAGGGTGTCCTGCTCCTCGTCGTTCTTATTCCACATGTGGCCGGAGGTGCGGATCATGGCGGGCATGGAGGCGTCAATAATGACGTCGGAAGGCACGTGCAGGTTGGTGATGCCCTTGTGGGAGTTGACCATGGCAAGGTCGGGGCCTTCGGCAAGAGCGGCGTCGAAAGCAGCCTTGATTTCCTCGCCGTTGTCCAGGTTCTTCAGGCCCTCGTAGATAGCGCCCAGGCCGTTTTCGCCGTTGAGGCCAGCAGCCAGCAGTTCCTCGCCATACTTGTCATATACATCAGCAAAGAAAGCGCGGACGACGTGGCCGAAGAGGATGGGGTCAGAGACCTTCATCATGGTGGCCTTCAGGTGGGTGGAGAAGAGCACGCCTTCTTCCTTGGCGCGCTTGACCTGTGCGATGAGGAACTCATCCAGAGCCTTGGCGGACATGAAGGTGCCGTCGATGACCTCGCCCTTGAGAACCGGCAGCTCCGGCAGTAGGGTCTGCTCGCCGTCGGCGGTCTTGAGGACGATGGACAGGGTGTCCTCGTTGTCCAGGATGATGGACTTTTCATTGTGGCGGAAGTCGTTGTCCGCCATGGTGGCAACGTTGGTCTTGGAGTCCTTGGACCACTCGCCCATGCGGTGCGGGTGCTTCTTCACAAAGTTCTTCACGGCCTCCGGTGCGCGGCGGTCGGAGTTGCCCTCACGCAGCACCGGGTTAACAGCGGAGCCCTTGACGGAATCGTAGCGGGCAGCGATGTCCTTTTCTTCCTCGGTGGAAGGATTGTCCGGGTAATCAGGCAGGTCGTAGCCGGCGGCCTGCAGCTCGGCGATGGCCTTCTTCAGCTGCACCAGGGAAGCGGAAATATTCGGCAGCTTGATGATATTTGCTTCCGGGGTCTTGGCCATCTTGCCCAGCTCTGCCAGGGCGTCTTCGACCTTCTGCTCCTCGGTCAGGCGCTCCGGGAACTGCGCGGCGATGCGGGCGGCCAGCGAGATATCGCGGGTTTCCACGTCGATGCCCGCGGTGGAAGCGAAGGCCTCCACGATGGGCTTGAGGGAGTAGGTCGCCAGCAGCGGCGCCTCATCGGTACGGGTCCACGTAATCTTTGCCATGATTCTCCTATATAACGTTGGAAAATTGTTCAAGTGCCCAGATTACCGATTTTGTGGGCGGCATGTGGGCCAGTTTGCGGAAAGTGATCCCCTATTTGCCGCCCCTTGAAAAGGGTTGCGTGGCCGCTGTCACCCATGCGCAGGTGGGGTGGAGATATTCACGACCACCCGCTGCAGGCATGCTACCGGAGGACACGGGGTGTACCCTCACTCTCCATGAAAATCATCGATGAGCTAAGCCCGCGCAGCGCACACGAACACCGCATTCGCCGCCGTCCGCTGCCGTTGCAAACGGAGATTACCGCCCGCCGCCGCGCCATCGTCATGGTCGCCATGGCCCTGGGCGCGTTTGCCATCGGCACGACGGAGTTTGTGTCTATGGGTCTCCTGCCGCTTATTGCAGATGATTTTGGCATTTCGGAAGAAAATGCCTCGACGCTTATCACTATCTATGCGATGGGCGTGGTGGTCGGCGCCCCGCTGATTGCGGCCTTTACCGGCAAGCTGCCGCGCCGCCGCCTGATCTTGCTGCTCATCGGCTTCCTCGTGGTGGGCAACCTCCTCTCGGTCTTGGCACCGAATTACGCCATCCTCATGGTCGCGCGCTTTATTGCGGGCATGCCGCACGGCGCTTATTTCTCCGTGGCTAATCTCTCGGCCGCATCCATGGCGCCCCCAGGCGGCCGCGGCAAGGCCATGGCTTATGTGGGCATGGGCCTGGCCATCGCCACGGTCATTGGTGTGCCGGCTGCGCAGGCGCTCGGCTCCACGCTGGGCTGGCAGGCTGCCTACCTAGTGGTCGTGGCCTTGGGCGTCATTACCGCTATTGCGTTGTTCTTCCTGATGCCGCACATGACGGAGATGAAGCAGACCGATATCCGCACGGAGTTTGGGGCGTTCAAAAATAGCCAGGTGTGGTTCACCGTCATCATGGGCGTGGTCGGCTTTGGCGGCATGTTCTCCGTCTATACCTATATTTCGTGGACCATGACCGAGGTCGCCGGCATGGACCAGAGCCTCATCTGGGTGGTGCTCATGGCCTATGGCATCGGCATGACCATCGGCAACGCCTTCGGCGGCTGGCTTGCTGACCGCAACCTGGAGTTTGGCATCATCTTTGCCTTGGCCTGCCTCATCGTTATCCTGACGGCCTTTTATTTCCTCTCCGGCCATGCCATCCCCGCTACCTTGTGCTTTGGCTGCGTGGCGTTTATGGGCTCCACCTTGGTTCCTTCGCTGCAGCTGCGTTTGGTGCATGTGGCTGGCGACGCCCAGACTTTGGCCGCAGCCCTTAACCAGTCCGCGCTGAACATCGCGAATGCAGCGGGCGCTACCATTGGTGGCGCCGTCGTGGGCGCCGGCCTGGGCTACTCCGCCCCAGCGCTGGCGGGTGCCGGCCTGGCGGCCGCGGGTTGCCTGGTGTGGGCTGCGACGATGTGGGATAAAAAGCGCCTTGCTCGCCGCGTCTAGGCGGACCGATATGCTGTTGGCATGACCCTTACCATCGCGAGCGTAAACGTCAATGGAATCCGCGCTGCGTGCAAGCAGCGCAATGAAAATAACCCTGGAATGAATGCTTGGCTAGAGGAGACTCCGGCCGAAATCGTGCTCATGCAGGAGGTGCGCGCAACCCCGGAGCAGGCCGAAAAGGCCTTGGCACCAGCCCTAGAGGCGGGCTGGCATTTGGCTCTTGCCGACGCCGCCGCAAAGGGCCGCGCCGGCGTGGGTATCCTGTCTCGCACTCCGCTTGCCGACGTCGAAGTGGGCTTCGGCTCCTTTACCGACGCCGGCCGCTGGATTGCCGCCACCACCCGCGATATTCGCGTCGCCTCTCTGTACCTGCCCTCTGGCGATACCGGTTCGCCGAAGCTGGATGAAAAGTACCGCTTCTTGGACGAGTTCCAAGAGGTGCTAGCGGAGAACGCCGCGCGGACGAACTCCGATGGCAGCCCGGCCGACATGGTGATCGGCGGCGATTGGAATATCTGCCACCGCGCCCAGGACCTGAAGAATAATAAGGCGAATGAAAAGAAGGCTGGCCACCTGCCGGAAGAACGCGCCTTTATGGACCACGTCTTTGGTGCGTTCCCGGATGCTGAGCCGCAGGAAAAGAAGAACCTGGGGCAGTGGCAGGGAGTGGTGAAGTACGCCGGCGGCGAGCCGTGGGCCCCAACCACAAAGCCGCAGTGGTTTGACGTAGCCCGCCGCCTCCATCCGGATGAAGACGGTCCGTATACCTGGTGGACCTACCGCGGCCAGGCCTTTAATAACAACGCCGGGTGGCGCATCGATTATCAGGCGGCTACCCGTCCTATGCTGGAGCGCGCGCAGCGCACCTGGGTGGATAAGGCTCCTACCGTGGAGCAGCGCTGGTCCGACCATTCCCCACTATTGGTGGAGTACAGCTGATGACGCCACTATTTAGCGTCCTTTACGTAGTCGGCATTACGGCCGAGTCCATGACCGCCGCCTTGTCCGCCGGCCGTCAAAAGCTCGATCTTTTCGGCGTCACCATGATTGCTTCCATGACTGCGCTAGGCGGCGGTACGGTGCGCGATATGATCCTCGATGACCCTCCATTTACCTGGGTAGAACACCCCATCTACTTGGTAATCGTCATCGTGGCGGCCGTGGTGACGGTGGGCATGTCCTTCCTCATGCACTACTTCCGCCACCTCTTCCTCATCTTGGATGCGCTGGGCCTCGCGGTCTTTTCGGTGCTCGGCACCCAAATCGCGGTCCACTTGGGGCACGGGTTCATTATTGTCTCGGTCTCTGCGGTGATTTCCGGCGTCTTTGGCGGCGTGCTGCGTGACCTGCTTTCGGATCGTATCCCGCTGGTGTTTTCCGGCGAGTATTATGCCGCCATCTCGCTGCTGGCCGCGGCGCTTTTTATGGCGCTCTACCACGGCGGTCTGGCCGAAGAACCGGCCGCTATCATTACCGCCTCCGTGTGCTTTATCGCCCGCTTGGCCGCGATCTACTTCAAGAAGGGATTGCCCGTCTTTGAGTATCGCGATGCCGAGCAGCAGATGGATCCGCGCCTGCGTTTGTCCGCGCGCATCGTGCGCGATGGCGCCCGCAAGGCCAAGCGCAAGGCGGGCGCGGCCACGCGCTATGCCAGCCCCATCACGCGCCCGCTGACCCGGCCGCTGAGCCGTCCACTGGGGCGCACGTTTAAGAACAAGTCACGAGAGTTTTCTAACGCGGCGGAGGGCACCGACTACAGCGATATTTCGAGCAATCGCATCGCGCGTCGCCCGAAGCGGCAGTCGATTACCCGGCCGAGTGGCCGGCACTCGCCAGGAGCGAGGGGAGTAGACGTGGAGCAGCAGTGGAGCTTTAATAAGGGGGACGTCGGCAAGCGTAAAGCCCCCAAGCACAAGCAGTAGTGCTACTATGGGTAGGTCAAAAAAATCAGTAATCTGCAACGGAGAAAGTTCATGGCTCGCGCAATTATTTCCTTCGTCCTCGGCGCTGTAATCCTCGGCCTGAGCATCTGGTGGTGGACCGTTGTTGGTCCGTCCTTCGCTTTCCTCGGCCCTATCGTGCTCATGGGCGTGGGCGGCGCGCTGATGGTATCCGGTTGGGCCATCCTGATGGACGTGGTTAGCCCCACCTCCCGCAAGCTCTAAAATCCTTGCGCCGCATTCCCTCTGTCCCTCGGGCAGGGGGAATTTTTCGATCCGGTAGGGGAAATGCTGGGGGAAGGATGTGAACCGCGCGCTGTAGCTAGGGGGTAGGATAAAGCACCATGACTGCAGACAATTCCACCGTTTCCCGCGTCCTGTCCGGTATCCAACCCACCGCTGATTCCTATCACCTGGGTAATTACCTGGGAGCGCTCAAGCAGTGGATTGACCTGCAGGACGGCTATGATGCCTTCTACTTCATCCCTGACCTGCACGCGATAACCGTAGAGCAAAACCCGGAGGAGCTGCGCAACCGCACCATCGCAGGTGCCGCACAGCTCATCGCCCTGGGCATTGATCCGGAAAAATCCACGCTCTTCGTGCAGTCGCACGTGCCCGCCCACGCGGAGCTGACCTGGGTTTTGCAGTGCCTCACCGGCTTTGGCGAGGCCTCCCGTATGACCCAGTTCAAGGATAAGTCCGCCAAGCAGGGCTCGGATCGCACCTCCGTGGGCCTATTTACCTACCCGATCCTCATGGCCGCAGATATTTTGCTGTACTCGCCGGATTATGTGCCGGTGGGTGAGGACCAGCGCCAGCACCTGGAGCTGACCCGCAACTTGGCCGAGCGCTTCAACAATAAGTACGGCGAGACCTTCAAGGTACCGGAGCCGTTCATCCCGGAGGGTGCGGCCAAGATTTATGACCTGCAGGAGCCGACCTCCAAGATGTCCAAGTCTGGCGCCAACCCCAAGGGTTTGGTCAATCTCTTGGACGCACCGAAGACCTCAGCCAAGCGCATTAAATCCGCCGTGACGGATGACTTGGGCTCGGTGGCCTTTGACCGCGAAAATCAGCCGGGCGTGTCCAACCTATTGGTCATCCAGTCCGCGCTGACCGGTGAATCTATCGATTCCCTAGTGGAGAAGTACGCCGACCAAGGCTATGGCCACCTCAAGGTCGATACCGCAGATGCGCTGCAGGAATTTACCACTCCGCTCAAGGCGCGCTTTGATGAGCTGATGGCGGACCGCGGCGAGCTCGAGCGCATCCTGGCTCAGGGTGCGGAGACGGCGCAGGAGATTGCCCAGCCGCTTGTCGACGACGTCTATAAGAAAGTCGGCTTCCTTCCTCGCCTGCGCAAGTAGCATGGGGGCTGCTTCCCCCGTGCTCCACCCCACAAAGGGACAACAGGGCATTTGCCAGTTACTCTAGGTGGGATAAAAATTTTGTGAGCAAGAAGGGAAGCACGTGCCAACCACCACGCAATCCTCCTCGAAGAAGACGGACCACTACGGCATCGAACGCGCCAATGCCGACGATCCCGGTGCGGTAGATAAGATTCGCTCCAAGTCCAGGTTCGTTGATCACCTCATGCGCATGAACGAGCGCTACGGTGCCGAAGGCGGCAACCAGTTTGCCGCCGGCATCACCTATTATTCGGTGCTCTCCATCTTCCCGCTTGCCATGCTGATCGTGGCCACCGTCGCCGCCGTCTTGGCTAACCGCGAGGACCTGCTCAATGATCTGCAATCCCATATCACCAGTTCTATCGATGGCGATATGGGCGATACGGTTAACAAAATCCTCGATACCGCCATTGACCAACGCGGCGCCATGTTCGGTATCGGTGGTTTGACCACCCTGTGGTCCGGCCTGGGATGGATGAATAACCTGCGCATCGGTATCTCGGCGATGTGGGGTATCGATGCCAACGAGGGCGGTTCCTTCTTGAAGAAGAAGTTGTCTGACCTGGTGGGCCTCATTGGCCTTATCGTGGCGTTCCTCATCGCCTTTGGCGTGACCGCCGCCGGTTCCTCCGGCCTCACCCAAAAGATTTTTGAGCGCGTAGGAATCGAGTCCTTCTCGGGCATGGACTTGGTGATTTTCTTTGTCGGCTTGGCTGTGGGCCTCGTGGCGAACTTCATCGTTATGTGGTGGCTGATTATGATCCTGCCGCGCACCAAGGTGCCGAAGAAGTCTGGCCTTATCGGCGCGGCCATCGGCGCTGTAGCCTTTGAGGTGCTCAAGCAGCTGTCTACAATCATTATGTCTTCTGCTACCGGCAGCCCGGCCGGCGCGGTCTTTGGTCCGGTCATCGTGCTCATGGTGGTCATGTACCTAATTTGGCGCGTGGTGCTGTATATCTCCGCGTGGACCGCCACCACTAAGGAATCCCTGAAGTACACCCACCCGCCAGTCCCAGAACCAGCCGTTATCCGCGTGCGCAATGAGATCAAGGAGGGCGCGCCTGCTGGTGCGACCTTCGGCGTCGGTGCCGCATTGGGCGCTGCGGCCGTGGGCGCGTGGAGCCTGTTGCGGCGAAAGTAAATCTCCCCCTTAGGGGTGAGGACGCCCCTGCCATTGGGCTTTAAAATAGACATTATGAACGCCAATGACATCGCACCGAATCTTTATGAGGAGTGGGGACTAGACCGCCGCGACGGCGCACACGAGCTTTTAGTCTTGTTGGAGTCCAAGGATCTGCAGCTCCAGCAGCAAGGCCAAGACGCCGAGGAGCCGCGGCGCGCGCAATTGCGCATCGCCGCCAGCGTTGTGGGTTCTGCCGCGAAGAGGGCGGAATACGATAAGGCGTGTGAGGCAGGGTTGCGCCCCACCTGGGGTGATTTAGGGCAGTTGGGTGCAGTAGGCCAGTGGAACCCGCGGCCGCAGCAACCGCAGCAGCAGGTTCAGTTTTCCCAGTTCGGTCAGGCCGCGGGGCCAGGGCCCCAAGTTAAGCAGGAGCCACAATTTGCGCAGACCGCTAGCCCCTATGGGTCACCGTATTCGCGCAATCCCTTCGCCCCTCAGTCCAATCCGTTCCCACCAGCAGCGGCGGTGAACGCGGCTGTCCCCGCGCCGTTGGTACAACAATCAGTGGCTGAAATTAGTCAGCGCGCTGGTCAAGATGCGCGCATCGGAATGGCCATTTTGGACCTATTCTTTTTCTCACTCATCAGCGGTAGCTTCGGCGGCGCGCTGCTTTCTGGTGGCGTGGATGAGCTCTCGACGTTTATCGGTGGCGTCATCATCTTGCTGCTCTACGTTTTGGGCACCGAGTGTTGGCTTGGTGCCAGCCCGGCCAAGCTGCTGATGGGCTATACGGTGCGCGATGTCGATACCAAAGAGCGGCTTAGCCTCACCCAGTCCGCAAAGCGCCAGTGGTGGCGCCTCGTTAATGTCGTGCCGGGCCCCGGTACTTTTGCCAGCTGGGTGGGCGCCGGTGTGCACACCTTCACCATTTCGGAGAAGAATAACCGGCGCGGCTCCCACGATGAGTGGGCTAACGCCGAAGTAGTGAAAAGGCACCCACGCAAATAGCCAGCAACACTACGGCGCCGGCGATAACCCAGCCGAGCCACCCCTGCACCCCGGCCAAGGAGGAGTTGGCCGATTGTGCCTGGGCATCGGGGGCCGGGGTGGCAGCAGGGGAGGCAGGGGAGTCGGCGTGGGAATGGGCGTCGGCGTCGGCAAGCAACTGCCCTACACCATCACCGGGATGCACCTTATAGGCCTCGTGCAGCAGTTTCTGAGCCTGCTCCCACGCGCGCGGGCCGTGCTCCACGGTGGTATCGAGCAGCACCGCTTGCAGCCGCCGGCCATGGCGGTCGAGCGCACCGACGAAGGTATGGTGCGCATCATCGGTAAAACCCGTCTTGCCACCAATACCGTCCGGATCGTTGAGGAAAAGCCCGTTATCGTTTCCTAGTTGGTAGCCTTCATAATCTCCCCAGCCCGGAAAATCTACGGAGTCCGTATCCACAATGCGCGCGAACGTCGGGTTATGGAAGGCCGCGCGGTAAATGCGGGAAATATCCTCGGCCGAGGTAGACATCCCCGGGGCGTCGAGCCCGGAGTAGCTGGCCGCGTACGTGGAATTCGTACCGATTTCAGCCGCCTTCTCGTTAACCTTGCGCAAAGTGGCCTCGTCGCCGCCCAATTCCTGCGCCAGCGCATGCGCAGCGTCGTTGCCCGAAGCCATGAGCAAGCCCTGCAAAAGCTGCTCCACCGTGTACGTGCCGCCTGGGCCGATGCCCACCGCGGAACCATCGATTTGCGCCGATTCTTCGCCCACCTCGACCTTCTGGTGCAGGTCCAACTCGTCGATGACCACGAGCGCTAGCAGCGCCTTAATGATGGAGGCCGGCCGGTACCGGCCGTTAGGGTCCTTCATCGCGACGATCTCGCCGGTGTCGATATCGGAGACCATCCAGGCTGCGGCCACCACATCCTTATCCACTTTGAATCCTTCAGGCAGGGTGGTGCCGCAGGGCTCATCGCTGTCCACCGGAGGCAACGGGGTGGGGGAGGCCTGCCCAGGAGCGAGGCGCTCCGAGGTGGTGGTCGCCTTTTCCGGGCGTTCGGAGTGCGGGCATTTATCGGTATCCGGCGCGGCGGTACGCGTGGTGGTTGGAGCGGTCGGCGTTTCCGCCAGTGCTAGCGGCGGGCCGCTCGCCAGCACGGCGGCGAGAGAACAAGCGAGAATTCTTTTCATGACATGACACATCTTAGGCCCGTGCTTACGATGGGACGCATGCATGACGCGCCATTGATTAGCCCCGAAAACAAGGACTCCGCCGCCGACGTGGTGGCGCACCTGCCTAAGGTCTCCCTTTTTGAAACCATCACCTCCTCGGCCACCACGCCGGAAGAGCTCACCGCCGCTCTCCGCGAGCGTTATGAAGCTTTGGCTGCCGACGGCGTGGTCTACGCAGAAGTGCACCTAGACCCCGCAGAGCTTGGCCTCGACGCCGCCGTGGTTGCCGAAGCCGCCGTCGCTGCCGGCGTCCCTAACATTGATTCCCGCATCGTCCTGGCAGGCTCGGCCCCAGAGGGAGCAATGCCTGATGAGGCCCCCGTGGTGGGCTATAGCCTGCCGCAGGACCAAGCGAGCGCAGCCGCAGATTTCCGCGCGGATTTCCTGCCCACCCAGATCCTGGTGGGAGAGGACTTCGCAGAGGTAGAGCGTGCCGCCCGGGCTGGGGTGAATCGCCTCATCCACCCAATCAATATGATCGATGATTTCACTGCGAATATTGATGGCATCCTGCCGGGCAAGGCATCTGGATACATCCGCGATCGCCACATCCCACTTGTCTTTACTCCGCTGGAGGAGTCCGAAGATCTCAATGACCATCCGCTGCCGCTGCTGCAGCAGCTGGGCTTTACCTGTGCCATTTCTTCGGGCGAGACCACCTTGACCAAGCAGTTCCTCGCGCTGAGTGAGACCTTTGGCTATGGGCTGGAGGAATTTTTCGATCTCACCGTCAAAGCAGTGGAGAATTCCTTCGCTGACCAGGAATTACGGCAGCATCTGCTAGAAACGGTTATCCTGCCAGCATACGAGGAACTATCAGACCCCGAGCTGGCAGGCCCAGACACTGAAGAGTCATTGGCAGACACCGCTGAAGAAACTACTGACTAAAGGAGAATTACATGCCTTCCGTACTTTTTGTTGTTACCGCTGCTGAGGAATGGACACTGGCCGATGGCACTAAGCGCCCTACCGGCTATTGGGCCGAGGAGCTTATTGCACCGCACCGCGTCTTCCAGGGCGCAGGCTGGGACATCCACTTTGCTACTCCGGGTGCGAAGGCCCCCGTGGTAGATGAGTACAGCCTTGAGGTACTGCCCGATAACGTGCGCATGGCGCAGGAAAATTACTTGGCAGAGTTGGGCGTGGCACTAGAGAACCCGATGAACTTGGCTGAGGTCGATGAAGCGGATTATGACCTCATCTTTTACCCAGGAGGCCACGGTCCGATGGAGGATCTTGCCTACGATCAGGATTCTGCAAAGCTTATTCAGGCGCGTATGGATTCCGGCCGCGCGCTCGGCCTCGTTTGCCACGCCCCGGCCGCGCTATTGGCCTTGGATAACGAGAATTGGCCGTTCAAGGGCTACAAGATGACTGCCTTTAGCAATGCCGAGGAAGGCGAGGAGATGGTTGCCGCCGCTAAGTGGGCGCTGGAGACTCGCCTGCGCGAGCTCGGCGCGGACTATCAAGAAACCGACGCCATGTCCCCGAATGTCATCGTGGACCGCAACCTGTACACCGGCCAGAACCCCGCCTCTTCTGAGCCGCTGGCACAGCGCATTCTGCGCGACTTCTAAATGCACATACCGCGAGTTCTCAAGACCGGGGCTGCCCTGACTGTTGTGGTCGGGGTAGCGGGCATGGCGGCGTATGCGCTCAGCCGCCGGCCGTACCTGCGGGAGGTGGCACCGGGCCTGCGCAGCCCGGTTCTGTACCTGCCAATGCATCTGCTTGCCGACGCCACCTTTGCCCGCGCCAGCCGCTTCTTCGCCACCATCGACTTTTCTCGACCAATCCGGCATGCGGTGGACATTACGGAGTTTTCTGCCTCCTTCGATGGCCACGCTTTCAGCGCCCGCGTGCTTACCCCACGCGACGATGCCCAGGGCGTAGCCGATGCTGGGCCGCGCCCCGTGGTGGTGTGGACGCACGGCGGCGGCCATCTTATCGGTGGCCCGGCCATGTATGACCCGCAAAATGCTCGCATGGCGGCCGAGCTCGGCGCCATCGTGGTGGCCCCGCGCTACCACAAATCCACCCAGGAGCCGTTCCCCGCGGACCATGATGAGTGCTACGCCGCGCTGCGCTGGGTGCAAGAACACGGAGATAAGTTGGGCGGGGATACCTCGCGCATCGCCGTCGCCGGCGATAGCGCCGGCGGCGGCCTTGCCGCGGGCTTGGTGCAGCGTGCCTTTGATGAGGGCCATCCGGTCCGCGCGCTCGGCTTGGTCTATCCCATGCTGGATCACCGCACCACGGACAAGTCCGGTGCGGTGGGCCAATTCATCTGGACGGCGGGCCCGAACCGCGGCGCGTGGTCGATGTACCTGGGAGATGACCATCTGGATGTTGACCTGCCGCCCTATGCTTCGCCGGCCACGCGCAGTGATCTTTCCGGCTTGCCGCCAACGTGGATCGGGGTAGGCGGCATCGACCTCTTCTGCGATGAATCCGTGGCTTTTGCCCAAGCCCTCGACGCAGCCGGCGTGGACACCACCCTCGACGTGTGGGCCGGCGCCTACCACGGCTTCGACCAGATTAAACCCAAGGCGCCACAATCGCGCGAGCTTATCGACGCCCTCATTGACCACCTTCGCCGCCACCTCTAAAGTCACGTACTAAGGGAGGACGAGCGATGAAATACAACACGCACGTGTCGTGGGTCGTAACTTTCGCCAGCCTGATTGTTCTCGGTCTGATTCTGGGCGGAGTCTTTGGGATAGGAACCCTAGGCCGCTCCATTGTTGGACTCAGTGCCTTTGTTGTGTGGCTGATTTTCGATAAATACATGCGCGACCGGACCCGACGCCAAGAGGAAGAAGCAGCGGGCGATTAAACGCAAAAGCCGCCCCGTCTCCGTCCAGCTGCTGTGCAGTGGGGGCAGAGGCTAGGGCGGCGGATGCCACGCGCGGCCGGGGCCGCGCGAACCGTGCGGGTTTAGAACTTGGAGAAGCGCTTGATGAGCATATCCTCCAAGCCCTTCCAGGACTCGGCGTGCTCGTTATATGGCTTGGACGGTACGTAGCCGGCGTGCTCGGTGGAGCCGAGCATGTAGCCCAAGTAGTCCTGCAGGCGGGGGTGAGCCAGCATATAGGAGTTAATGGAATCGTCGCCTGCCCAGTCGGCGGCATCGGCGCATACCTCATAGCAGCGCGCCATCTGATCGGAATCGACGGCCTCCGGGCCCTTTTCGATATCGCGCACGATGCCATTGAAGGAGTACTGGTTATCCGGGTGGACCTGAACTTCTAGCTCGCCGGCATTAGCGGCGGCTACAACCTCTTCCCAGGTGGATACGCGTGCCAAGTCGTGGTCATCGTTGTCCATGATCCAGCGCACCAGGGTCTTCGGGGAATCGAAGGTGAAGATCTCGCCCCACTTGCCCAAGAAGATGGGTTTGCCGTCCAGGTAGGTGCGCAGGGTGTAGACGGACTTGGACTGCGCGGTGATCTTGATGGGATCGATGCCCGCGGCAGCCCACGGGGAGTTATCGTACGGGTCAGCGGCCTCGGCGGCGGCCTTGCGCTTCTTTTCGGCTTCCTTGGCTGCTGCAGCGGAGGCGGCAGCAGCAGAAGAGATGCGCTCCTTGGCATCGGAGACCTTGGCCGCATCAAAGTCATCGCTGGAGACCACGCGAACGTGCTTATCCAGGTCCTCGATGACCTTCTTCCAGTTATCGGCGATGACGTGGCCGACGCCGGACCACTCGCTCATGCCCTGTTCGCCGGAGTAGTGGTCGGCGCCACGGGAGACATTGCGCAGGATGGAGTGGGAGGCGAAGAAGATGGTGGTGTGCTCTGCACCGGCGACGTCGGCAAGCGCGGAGGCTATCTCCAGGTTGCGGGCCACCGTGGATACGTTCCGGTGGCTCGGGCGACCAGCCAGCGCCTCCGGCATGCCGATGAGGTCATACTCATCGCGCTCGGCCGGGGTAACGCGGTCCGCATCGCGGCCGGCAAACTGGTCCCACTGCGGGTGGTCCAGCAAATCGTGCTTGGTGCCAGACTCCACAAAGCACAGCAGCTCGGCGGGCGAGTTGAAGGCTAGGACGGCCTCGTCATCGCCCAAAAAGGCCTGCCACTCGGAGCCATGTTGGCGCCACTTGGGTGCCCAGAGGGTATAAAAATCGCCCTCGGTCAGCGAGAGCTTTACAGGTACAATTGCGCGGGTGCTCATGGCGTTTTAGTCTACCCAACGCCCTAAGCAGCGCGCGAGAGCGCACCGGCCTTAAGCCGTGGGACGCCAAAAGCCTTTGAATTGCATGCCCATATTTGTGGTGCGCAGCGGGTTGGTTTGCACTGGGTCGCCGGCCTCCACGATTTCGCCATTGCCGGAATACATTGCCACGTGTCCATCCCATACCACCAGGTCACCGGGCTGCAATTGATCCGCGCTGACCTGCTGACCAATGGCCTGCTGGTCCGCCGTGCGCGGCAAGCCCACCCCGGCCTGCGAATACGCCCATTGGGTAAGGCCCGAGCAATCAAAGCCGCCGTTTCCGGTGCCGCCCCATACGTAGGGCTGGCCCACTTGGCTCTTCGCTGCGGCGACCGCGGCCTGCCCGGCGGCCGAACCACCCTCGGCAGAAGGCTCTGGTGCGGGCGGGGGAGAAGATACCTCGTGTGTGGTGGCGTCGGCGCCGGCACCAGCGCCCGCCGCAGATTGTTCTGGAAGAGCGGTGGTTTGCTGGGTGCTGGTGGGGCTTGCGGGGGCGTCGGCAAGCGCGGAGTGCACCGGCCGCTGCGCTACCGGCTGCAAGGACTGAGCAGCCGCGCTGAGATCGCCCATCAGACGCTGCACGCGGGCAGTGGCCATGCCCAAGTGCTGGGAGATAAGCGCGCGAAGCTGAGCCAGAGCGGCGGCACGCGCCGATGGATCCAGCGATAGGAAACCCAGCGCGGTGGGCAGGGCCTGTCGCACCAGCTGCGTGGCGATGCCCACCAGATCCCGGATGGTGCCCGCTACCAAGGTGCGGGCCTGGCCGAGCGCGGCAGAGATGGTTGCATTATCGAGATCGATATTCTTCGCCGACTCGAGTAGGGGAGCGGGATTGCCATGGGCGATAGCGGCCAAAGGCTCGGCGGCGGAAAGATCCGGCACGCGGGGAAGCTCAACCTCCGGAAGCTGCGCCGGTTGCATGGTGGCAATCTGCTTAAGCGCGGCATCGAGCATCTACATCGCCGCCCCAAGGTGTTGGCCTAGCGAGGCATCGGTGTCTTCTGCCTCGCGCGACATCTGAAAACCGGAGTGGGCAACCTGCCCCATATCGTTGCGCAGCACGCTCATGCGCGCGCCCACATTATCGAGCGCGGCATGCACCGCCTCATTGAAAGCGGTGAATGCGGAATCTTCAGGCAAAACGGGGTGGGGCGGATTCTCCCCTTCGGACTGGGCGTGCAGGTCGCGGGCGAGGTGGCGGGCATAGTCAGTATCGATCGTGAAAGGTCTCATGCCCTATTGGACTGCCCGATGGCCCATTTGGTTCCCAAAAAGTTTAAAGTGGTGGTCATGGACATCCACGTAGTAGACCACCCGCTTGCCGCCTCCCGCCTTACCCTCATGCGCGATGCGCGCAGCGATAACTCCGCTTTCCGCGCCGCCCTGAAAGACTTGGGCGCCATGCTTGTCTATGAAGCATCCCGCGGTCTTGCCGTGGAGAACTTCGACTGCGCTACCCCGGTTTCTACCGCACAGGGCACTCGCCTGCAGGACCCGCCTATCATCGTGCCGATCATCCGCGCCGGGCTGGGCATGGTGGACCCGGCCCTGTCCATGATTCCGGATGCACAGGTCGGCTTCATTGGCATGGCCCGCAACGAAGAGACGCACGAGCCGGTGCCGTATCTGGAAGCTCTTCCGGAAGATCTGACCGGCCGCACGGTGTTCGTGGTGGATCCAATGCTGGCCACCGGTGGGTCCCTGCTGCACGCATTGCGCCTGCTTGCTGATCGAGGCGCTACCGATATCACCGCCATCTGCATGGTCTCGGCGCAGCCGGGTGTGGATGCGCTGGCTGAATCCGATCTGCCGGTGCGCCTAGTAACCGCCGCTATCGATCCTTCGCTCAAC
This sequence comes from Corynebacterium sp. ACRPF, assembly GCF_022347395.1. Lineage (NCBI taxonomy): Bacteria > Bacillati > Actinomycetota > Actinomycetes > Mycobacteriales > Corynebacteriaceae > Corynebacterium > Corynebacterium sp. ACRPF. The sequence goes on along the minus strand of NZ_JAKRNB010000006.1, from coordinate 20,312 downwards.
GAGGATGCTTATATCGTTCCGGGCTTGGGCGATGCCGGCGACCGCCTCTACGGTCCGCGCAATATCGACCTTTAAGGTAATCTTCTCCCTGGAAAGGCGACCGCACTTTCCAGGGGGAGAATATGAGTTTCATTCATCTAATGTGGTCGAGCTACGGCCACGGATTTTCGCAACAATTGCGGCGGGTGCGAAAGCGTCGGGGGATTTCGCAGCAGGCGCTGGCGGAGATTTCTGGGGTCTCGCGCAGCCAAATTTCCAATCTGGAGCGCAACGAGAATGGCGTGCACGCCATGGCCGATCCGCAGCTATCTACGGTATACAAGCTGGCTTTGGCCCTAGAAATCCCGCCGGCGGTGCTGCTGCCGGCCGGCGGGGACGTGGTGGAAGGGCATTTGACCGATTCTGCGGTGGCCGCCGCCGAGGACGTCGCGCCCTTCCCACAAGGCTATGTGGACCGGCGTCGGTTTGCCGCCACGTGGAATGGCGCCTTGAGCTAGAGCACCCCGCATCACCACCTGAGTTACTGAACCGCATGGTCTAGTTGTAGACTTTGCACCCAGACGTATTTCAACGACAGGGAAGGCACGCGGATGATCTCGGAATTCATCAACGAGTGGTTCAATGCCCACCGTGCGGAGGTCATCGCGTGGCGGCGCCATATCCACCGCCACCCGGAAACCGCGAACCAAGAGGTGGAAACCACCAACTTCCTAGCCACCGTCTTGCAGGACTATGGTCTGGAGCCACAGCGCTTCCCACAGACCGGTCTCATGGTCGACATCGGCCCCGATACGGAGCTAGGCCGGCTGGCCTTCCGCGCCGATATCGATGCCCTGCCAGTCACCGAGGTCACCGGCCTGGAATATACCTCCGAGGTTCCCGGCAAGATGCATGCTTGCGGCCACGATGTGCATACGACCGTGGCGCTGGGCCTGGCCTGCGCATTGGCGGATTTTCAGCGCGTCCACGACCTGCCGCTGGGTATTCGAGTCATCTTCCAACCGGCCGAGGAAGTATGGGTCGGCGGCGCAACCGACGTTATCGAATGGGGCGCGCTGGAAGGTGTGCATTCCATTTTTGCCATCCACGCCGAGCCCAAGCTGCGCGTGGGGCGCATCGGTATCCGCGCCGGGGCTATCACTTCTGCTACCGACGTGGTGGAGCTCAATATCAAGGGCCCAGGCGGGCATACCTCCCGGCCGCACCTGTCGGCCGACGTTGTGTATGCCCTAGGAAAGGTCATTACCGAACTGCCCGCGCTGCTCTCGCGCCGCGTTGACCCGCGTACCGGCACCGTTTTGGTCTTTGGCCAGGTCAATTCTGGCTATGCGCCCAATGCCATTCCGGAGACCGGCAGCCTGACCGGCACCATGCGCACGGCCGATATTGGCATCTGGCGCGATATGCAAAGCCTCTTTACCGAGCTGGTGGAGCAAATCCTCGCGCCGGTAGGCGTTGAGCATGAGCTGACCTACAACCGGGGTGTTCCGCCGGTGCTTAACGACGACGTCGCCACCGCCCTGCTTGCCTCCGCCGCCCAATCCATCGACCCGCAGGCCGTAGTGCAAGCCCCGCAGTCCTCCGGCGGCGAGGACTTTTCCTGGTACCTAGAAAAGGTCCCCGGTTCCATGGCGCGGCTTGGCTGCTGGTCCGGCGAGGGCGAGCAGCATGACCTGCATATGGGTGATCTCATTGTGGACGAGCGGGCTATTGGCGTGGGCATCAAGCTCTTCGGCGCCGTGGTTGAGCAGTTCATAGGGGAGAATGCGGAGACAGACTAACGCGCTGAAAGGTTCTACACGTTAAACTCGTAGGCGACTTTTAAAGTGGAGCCGATAAAGGAGCATGTGCGTGTTGAACCAGACCAAGCGAATCGTCATCATCGGCGGCGGCCCAGCCGGCTATGAGGCAGCGTTGGCAGGTGCTAAATATGGTGCAGAAATCACCATTATTGAAGACCAGGGCATGGGCGGCAACAGCGTTATCTTGGACTGTGTTCCTTCCAAGTCCTTCATCGCTGGTGCCAATATTAAAACCGACCTGCGCCGTGCCGAGGATATGGAACTTAACCAGGGCATTGGCCAGGCCCATCTTTCCTTGACCGCACTGAATAAGCGCGTGCAGGATCTGGCAAGCAAGCAGTCCTCCGATATCCGCGCCACCGTGGAATCCCTGGGCGCACGCGTTATCGATGGCCGCGGCTATTTCCCAGAGGACCAGGAAGCCGATGCCTTCGGCGGCCACAAGGTCACCGCCGTATTCAACGAGGACGGCCACGAGGAAACCATTAACGCAGATCTCGTCTTGGTAGCCACCGGCGCCACCCCTCGTATTCTCCCCGGCGCTCAGCCGGATGGCGAGCGCATCCTTACCTGGCAGCAGGTCTACAACCTCACCGAGCTGCCGGAGCACCTCATCGTCGTCGGCTCTGGCGTGACCGGCGCCGAGTTTGTCTCCGCCTTCGCTGAGTTGGGCGTGAAGGTCACCATGGTTGCCTCCCGTGACCGCATTTTGCCGCATGACGACGCCGATGCGGCCGACGTCCTCGAGACCGTGCTGAGCGAGCGCGGCGTGGAACTAGAAAAGAACTGCCGTGTGGAAACCGTCAACCGCACCGAGGACGGCAACGTCTTGGTTACTACGCAGGATGGCCGTGAAATCACCGGCTCTCACGTCATCATGTCCATTGGCTCCATCCCGAATACCCAAGACCTGAAGCTGGAAAACGTTGGCGTGGAAACCGCCAAGTCTGGCCACATTCAGGTCGACCGCGTCTCCCGCACCAATATCGCCGGCATCTATGCCGCTGGTGACTGCTCTGACCTCTTCCCGCTGGCTTCCGTCGCTGCAATGCAGGGCCGCGTGGCCATGTACCACGCCTTGGGTGAGGGCGTTTCTCCGCTGCGCCTGAAGACCGTGGCCAACGCCGTGTTCACCCGCCCAGAGATCGCAGCCGTAGGCTTTACCCAGGCAGAAATCGAGGCAGGCGAGGTAGCCGCCCGCACCATCACCATGCCGCTCAAGACTAACCCGCGCGCCAAGATGCGCTCGCTACAGCACGGCTTTGTCAAGCTCTTCTGCCGCGCCACCTCTGGCCGCGTTATCGGCGGCGTCATCGTCGCGCCGACCGCCTCCGAGCTCATCCTGCCCATCGCTATGGCCGTGACCAACCAGCTCACCGTAAACCAGTTGGCTGATTCCTTCGCCGTTTACCCGTCCCTGTCCGGCACCATCACCGAGGCTGCGCGACGCCTCGTGGCTCACGACGACCTGGAGTAAAGTTTCCTTCTCGTCCCGAGAACAGCTTTTCCGAATGGCAATTAGCTCCCTAGCTATGAGAGTTTTGAATCTTTCTTTAGCTGGGGAGCTTTGTTGTGGGCGCTGATGGGCCCTTTGCGCTTCGGTGAAAGGCTATGTGCCGCGGCAAGCTAGATACAGACATTTGCTCCTGTATCGGAGTCGTATCGCGCTCTGTAGGAAAACGTGAAATGTTATAGTCAGGTCATGGCAGGAGACCCAAAGGCGTCCGAGGGCATCGGTATTGCAGAGTTAGATCTTTCAAAAATCGAAGAATATTTGACTCCGCGTCTTGATAGTTTCACTGCCTCGGACAACCGTTACTTTCACGAAGGAACCTGGAAAGAACCCAAATTCACGGTTGTTGCTATTGCTCGTCATGAAATAGCCATTGATGCTGTCTTAGCTGTTGAGACCGATTGCGAGGCCGGGTTGGCTTTTGCTGGGTATGAAGTAGTGGGGGTTGGTATGCGATACGGCGAAAACTTGAGTGAGTTTGTCCTGTATAACGCAGTCGCTTCGCATCTTTGGGCAGACCAGCTGGCCGGGGATTACCCAATCGGACAAATTGATTTCACGACTCCCGATAAAATCACCTGGCCGACGCACGAAGAACATGAGATTTACCTGCACACCTTGGAAGAGCTACTTGAGTTCAGCCAAGGCAGACTTGGAAGTCACGACTTTTGGCTGAACTCAGAATTCATCGAATTACTCAATCGAGGATGAATCTTCTTAGGCATCGCGTTTGATATAAGTGCGGGGTAGTAAACCCCGCACTGGCTGAGTTTTGCTCTAAGGCTGGATGCGTCGCGCTATGAAGTGGATGCCAGCCGAGCAAATGATAATGCTTAATCCCGTGAAGAAAAATAGGCCAGGCCAGGGTGCGCCGATTCTCATTTCCCCGAAGGCCTCGATAAGGGTAATCAGGAGACCATTGGCGAGAGCAAGGCTCACAATAATGCCGATGATAAACAAAATCCGCGCTAGTAGGGAGCTTTGATTGGCGCTGCTTACCACGGACCCTATGAGCGCGCCAATATATCCGGTCAGCAGGTGGCCACAAATAAAGCTTCCCAAGGTCGCGACTCGAGCGAAGAGAGGCCTGAGACCGGAACTGCCAGGAGAGATAACCCACGACGAGTACATGTCTACGCCAGCGCGTAGCGCGGCATAAAAGGTCAGCCAAGCAATGGCGCCGAATACGAACGCGGCTAGCCATAGGGTCGCGTGCATGCTCATCAGCCACTGTTGTGGCTGCATTCCCAGGCCACGAAGGGCCCGGTATTCAGTTGCGGTGAAGGCGCAGTAGAGGCCCCAAATGAATACGGCGAGAATTCCCCAGCCGGCAGGGTTAGCGCTAATCGTAGTTGGGTCGGCGGGCAGGAAATAAGGCATGCTCCACAGCAATGCGACGATAATACTAACGGCAATAAGTGTCTTGGTGGCGTTGAGATTAAAGGTCTCCAGCAGGGACATTTTAGGACTCCTCTTGTCGGGTGCGGGCGGATTCATGGGCGTGGGAAACAAGGGAATCAATGAGCTGGCCATCGTCGAGGTAGGAGACGGTGACGTGGGCAGCGGCTGCGGTATCGGCCGGGAACGGGGCCGGGCACCAGGCGTGCACCTTGGAGGTGGAGCCGAGGGAGGAATGGTGGAGGGGGAGGGCGTCGGCAAGCGTGAGGGCTTGCTCAACGTCCTTTACGCTGCCGGTGAGCACGGGGTAATGAGGCCGCTGCGATTCAAGGTCGGTGGGCCCGTTGACCGTGCCTTCCTGCACGGTAATGACCTGGTCAATCAGCCCCACGAGGTCTTCCGCGCGGTGCGAAGAAAGCAGGAGTAGCCAATCCGGGGTGGCGGCGGCATGGGCAATGATGAGCTCACGGAGGCGCGTGCGCGTCGGTGCGTCCAGGCCGTTGAAAGGCTCATCGAGGAGAGTGACCGGCGTGCGCGCTGCCAGGGCAGTGGCGCAGGCAACCAGTTGGCGCTGGCCGGTGCTTAAAGAGCGGTTCTTGCTGCGCTTATCGACGCCCATCTTATCCAACAGTTCCTCCGCATACCCCACGTCGAATCCCTCACGTACGTGCTCTGCGGCCCGCAGGTGTTGGGCCACAGTAGAACCGGAAAGCAAGATATCGGCGCCGGTGCGCGCGATCGCCACCGACGAGGCGTCGATGTTGCCTTTGATGGGCAGGAACCCCGCTACCGCGCGCAAGAGCGTGGTCTTGCCGGCGCCATTGGGGCCGATTAACCCGTACATGCCGGAGTTGAGATCGAGGTGCGGCACGTGCAGGCGGTGCTTGCAGGTAACGTTTTGCAATTTAAGGTGCGTCATGATGGTCTCCTTCGGCTTCGATGAGGGCAGCGATGTCGCTGGCGCTTAATCCCAATGCGGCCCCTTCTTTCAGGAGGGGAACGATGAAGTCTTCCCTGAGTGATTCTTCGCGCTGATGTCGAACCTTCTCGCGCGCGCCTTCGCGTACAAACATGCCCAAGCCGCGGCGCTTTTCCAGCAGCCCTTCCTCGAAGAGGACGGTGAGCGCTTTGGCAGAGGTAGTCGGGTTGACGGAGTGAAACGCGGAAAGCTCGTTGGTGCTGGGGGCGCGTTTGCCCTCCGGCAGCTCGCCGTTGATGATCATGTCCCTGATTCCTCCTGCCAGTTGCTGATAAATAGGCCGGGTGTCACTCATACTGCAGCCCCTCTTATTCGTGGCATATGATTCCCTTTCTGGTGTATGGGTTTACCACCTATGTGGGTAACCATATAACGAAAGGTGCCCGCGGTCAACGGTAAATGTGACCGTGGGCTGAGTAGGGTGGTAATTAGCGCTGGCTAAGGCGTTTTTGTTGAGTGAGTGCTCCGATGACAGTGCCAAGTAGAACTGCGATTATGGTTAATCCCATTGCTGTCCAATCGATTGCGAATAGAAAGCCGTCGCCAAGCAAAAAGCTAAATGCTGCTAAAGGAGCGAGGCCGCTAAAGGTTCCGATTACTAGGGAGCCAAAACAGATAAAGCTTATGGCCCACGAAAGAGATTTGAAGCTCCAATCACGGCTAAGCCCCAGGTGGAAAAAGGCTGTATGCAACGCTTTCATACTGCTATTCAATCCGCGGGAAACCACCAAGGCTATGGCAATCGCGGAAAGTAGAGCAGCCGTAAGGCTGATGTAGAACGATATGGGGGTCTCGGTTTCGTAACCTTTGGAAAGCTGGATGTCTTCGGGCGGTATACCAAGTTCATTTGCGACCTTTGGCACATGGCCTGCCTTTTGGGTGGATAAACCGTCGAATACCCAGAGGGGTGAATTAGTAGGAAGCTCAAGCTGTTGTGCAGTATCTTCTAAAATGACACCTCCAACTTGCTTCTCCCAGTAGTTCCCAAAAGAACTTTCTTGGGCGTCGAGGGTGTGCGACTTGCCATTTGAATCAGTGATCTGTGTGTGGGAGGCGTCGACAAGCTTTTTGTCGCGTACAAGAACGCCGCCGCGTTCAAGAGTTTGTCTTTCGTTAGAAGTAAGTTTCTCGTCGGTAAGTCTTTCCCAACTATCGGAATCGTGAACGGATATAACGCCAAAAGCTCCTGAGACATTGGGGTCCATCGGTAGTCCTGCGGAAAGTTGCTGCACGGAAATTGGCTCGGGCAGGTCACCTTGGGTTATTAAAGAATTCTGTGCAGTTCCCCTGACGGAGTCCGCCTCAGCTGGCAGAGTTAAGATTGCCTGGTCAGGTGGGACAATTGGTGCATAGGATTCAGCTTCCGAAGCGGTCATGCTAGCGGCCAGACTGCTGCTAAAAATGGCTATCCCAACCGTGCTGGATAATAAGCCCAGCCCAATAAGTGGAAGAATGCGGTGTGAACTCAAAAACCGCCGAGCAAGACGACTCGGTGACGTGGGTGCATTGCTTTTAATCGAAATAGTCAAAAGGAGCGCCACCGCAAAAGCGACCGCCAACGTGGGGATCGGGGCTAGGGTTGTGAAAATTTCCGGACCGACCACCCCTGCGAAAAGTACGGTTACTAGTGTTATGCCGCACAAAGTGGGGATCGCTCCAGCTGATGCTCTTTTCCATTTCAAGGAAAGCTCATGTTCAGCAGTGTGAGTTTTATGAAATTGTACTGGTAGCGCAGTTGTCAGCGCGCTAAAAATTGGCGGAAGTACGGCAGACACGAGCAGCAATCCGTACCACTTCCAGGGGAGTGTGACATCTCGTCCGGGTACGGATCCCAGATTTGCTAGTTGGTCCCTAAAGAGGTGGGGAATGAGTGCGCCGGTGATAATTGCGCAGGTTGAAATGGATAGAACTAGGAAAAGAAGACGGAGGTGAAAGATACTCCACAACTTCTTTCTGGCAATTCCGAGTTGATGTAGTGAAGCAGCTGGAGTTTTGAGTGCGCGGCGTTGAGTAGTCGTTAAGAAAGCGGAGAAGAACAGCGGCAAGACAAACGCAAACGCACCGAAGAAAAACGAGTATTCATCAAGGAGGCTTTTGGGAGGTTGTTCTTCCAGCGATTGCTTAGAGAGGTATGACAGTTTCACTGCCTCTTTGGCACTGAGCTCGGCATTGTCACTGTGCGCAATGCGATTCATTGTCCTTTCCAACTCGCTCGGGTTCGAGGACTGGTTATCCAAAAGCATTGGGCGTGCACCAACGCTTGATGGAGATACAGGTGTAGTAGTGAGATCCCAGGTACCTGGGGCCGCATAAACAGCGCTTGCCTTCGGCATAAACTCATTTGTGACGGTGCCGACCACGTTTACCTTGAGGTTGCTGCTAAAGGCACTGACCTCTGTTTCCTCGGAAATGCCGCTAGGCGTGGTTGCAACTATTTCCCCGGGTGAAGTGGGCCACCGACCTGATTTCAAGGTCAAGCCGTAGCTGGAACCGTGGCTTGCCCAATCACCCTCTGCGTATGTCATTCTGTGACTGGGATCAGCGTCGGTGTAGAAATCCTGCGATATAAGCTCACGGGAGAATCGTTCGGGGTCTCCCGGTGAGGATAGGCAATCGTCGATATTGTCGCCTAGAGCAAGTGAACAGGGCGCGTCTGCTCTCTGTTGGTTATCGCCTAGATTGGATGCGACGTGTTGTTCGACGGACATCGTCATAAGCATTGAGCTTGTAGCCACAGCAGCGAGGAGAAGAATACTAAGAGCTGCTAGTGCGTACATAAGGCGCACTTTGGGTTGCTGCTTGGTGATTTTAGACAGAAGTTGACTAACCAAGTGACTTCTCCGCTTCTTGGGCGTTTTGCAAAAGGCCGTCGATCAGGGTGAAAGATCGAGTGCAATACTCCAGCACGATCGGATCATGGGAAGCGGTAATGATGGTCGTTCCTTCGCTAGCGAGTTTTTGGAACAAGGCGAATACGCTTCGCGAGTTTTGTTCATCCAGGGCAGCAGAAGGCTCGTCTGCTAATAGGACGGACCGTTTCCCGCTCAATGCACGGGCAATACCGACCCGTTGGCATTGCCCGCGGGACAATTCGTCGGGGTATCGAGTTTCAAGCCCCTCGAGCCCTACTTGTTTTAGGAGGGATTCGGCCTCCGTTCGAGATTCTGTAGCCTCGTATCCTGCCGCTGAGAGGACGAGCTGCACATTTTCTGCCGCGGTCAGCTCGGGAATGATGAGATCGGATTGGTGGACAACGCCAACAACCTCCCTACGTAGTCGAAGCGAGTCCTTTTCGGACGCGGTGTCTACCTTGATTCCGTTAACCGTGATGGAACCCGAATCGACGGATGTAAGTCCGGACAGGGTATCTAAAAAGGTTGTTTTTCCTGAACCGCTTTTTCCGGAGATAGCAATGAATTCTCCTGCTACTGCTTCTAAAGAAACTCCTTTAAGTGCGTGAGTAGCTTTAGGGCCGGAGCCGAGCGTTTTATGAACTTGGTGAATGAGAATATGGGTCATTTAATTCTGAAATATTGAAACTGGGAAGAAGGGTGATTTTCTTCCTTCTTCCCAGCTAATGATTGATTACTTAGCAGCCCCGATTAGTGCGCCACGAGGTGAGAGTGTCGTTGCTCCACCAGCCCACATAATTGTTATTGGAAAATGGGGTCATGGTGTGGCACTTGCCGCCGCCATTGGCGTGCTGATACCAAGCAGCATGGCCTCCGGTGTTATTAATCCAAGACGACATCTTGTCATTAGCGTTGCGCGAAACATTCATGATTCCGATTCCTGGGCCACGGGATCCCAGGAACCCTCCGAAGTTTGCTTCATTGAAAATGCATACAAGGCCTCCGCCGCATTCACTTGCGGAGGCGGCGGCTGTGGGCACAGCGATACCGCTTAGTGCTGCGATAATAGCGCTAGCTGTAGCGAGTTTTTTACTCTCATTTTCTCTCCTTGTTAGAGACTGGTGGAATGTGCGCTGAGTGCGCACTAAGAAAGTAACACCCTGAATATAAATCAGTCTTAATTAAAGGGAAACTTTTATGGACGGGAGATGAACACTTTGTAAATCTAAGAGGGGGATCCACTGCATTTTTGTTGAAGAGAAGATTTGCAAGGTTTACAGGGGTCGTAAGTCTGTTGTTACTGGTCGGGTTGCAGAAATCCCTCGGGTGTCGCTCCGGTGCTGGTCGGTGTGGCGAATTTGGCGTAGAAAAGGGCAGACATTTGAGGGGTAGCCCTCTAAACTGAGATGCGGATCACCCAACAGGAGGCGTTGCACTGCGGCGTCTTCCGAGCTGAAAGGAACACAGAAGTGGCTAATCCCGCGCTTCCATCGTTCAAAAAGATTCTGGTAGCTAACCGTGGCGAAATCGCCGTGCGTGCATTCCGTGCTGCCTTTGAAACTGGGGCAAAGACCGTCGCGGTCTATCCCCGCGAAGATCGCAATTCTTTTCACCGCGCTTTTGCGGATGAAGCTGTGCGCATCGGCACTGAAGGTCAACCGGTTAAGGCTTATCTGAGCATCGATGAGGTCATTCGCGCAGCAAAGAAGTCCGGTGCAGATGCTATTTATCCTGGTTATGGCTTTTTGTCTGAGCGCGCGGATCTCGCTAGGGCCTGTGAAGACAATGGCATCAAGTTCATTGGCCCTACCCCTAGCACCCTTGACCTGACCGGCGATAAGGCTGCCGCGGTGAACGCCGCAAAGGAGGCCGGGCTGCCGACGTTGAAGGACTCGGAGCCATCGACGGACGTCGATAAGCTGGTGGAATACTCCAAGGACTTCAACTTCCCTGTATTCGTTAAGGCTGTCGCCGGTGGTGGCGGGCGCGGCATGCGCTTCGTGGAATCTGAGGACCAGCTGCACGAAAAGGCGGCCGAGGCCTCTCGTGAGGCAGAGGCGGCCTTTGGTGACGGCAGCGTGTACCTAGAGACCGCGGTAATTAAGCCGCAGCACATCGAGGTGCAGATTCTGGCCGATAGCCAGGGCAATGTGGTGCACCTTTTCGAGCGTGACTGCTCGGTGCAGCGCCGCCACCAGAAGGTGGTAGAGATTGCGCCAGCACCATCGCTGGATTCTGAGCTGCGTGACCGCATCTGCCAGGATGCGGTGAAGTTCTGTGAGCACATCAACTACGAGGGCGCGGGCACCGTGGAATTCCTCGTCGATGAGCGCGGCAACCACGTCTTCATCGAGATGAACCCGCGTGTGCAGGTGGAGCACACCGTGACCGAGGAAATCACCGGCGTAGACATCGTCAAGGCCCAGATGAATATCGCGGCCGGCGCATCGCTGGAAGATATTCACCTCGCCCAAGACAAGATTTCCATCACCGGTTCTGCTCTGCAGTGCCGCATCACCACCGAGGACCCGAATAACGGCTTCCGCCCGGATACCGGCACGCTGACCGCGTATCGTTCGCCGGGCGGCGCCGGCGTGCGCCTGGACGGTGCAACGTCCGTGGGCGCAGAGGTTTCGCCCAACTTCGACTCCCTGTTGGTGAAGATGACCTGCCGTGGCGTCAATTTCGAGCAGGCCGTGCAGCGCGCCCAGCGTGCGCTCAACGAGTTCTATGTCTCCGGTGTGGCCACCAATATTGGCTTCCTGCGCGCCCTGCTGCGCGAGCCGGACTTCACCCAGACCCGCGTGGACACCGGATTCATCAACGCGCACCCGCACTTGCTCAAGGCACCGCCCGCAGTCGATGAGTCTGGTCGAATCCTCGAATACATCGCGGAGACCACAGTTAATAAGCCCAACGGTAAGCGCCCGACGGCTCTGCGCCCATTTGATAAGCTCCCCGAGCTAGACCTTTCCGAGCCGCTACCGCGCGGTTCCCGCGATGATTTGCTCGAGTTTGGACCACAGAAGTGGGCAGAAAAGATTCGCCAGCAGGATGCGCTGATGGTTACGGATACCACCTTCCGTGACGCCCACCAGTCCCTGTTGGCCACCCGCGTTCGTGGCACTGCTTTGGTTTCTGCGGCCGAGGCCGTAGCGCGCATGACTCCGAACCTCTTCTCCGTTGAGGCTTGGGGCGGTGCGACTTATGACGTCGCCATGCGCTTCCTCCACGAGGATCCGTGGGTCCGCTTGGACTTGCTGCGTGAGGCCATGCCGAACCAGAACATCCAGATGCTCCTGCGCGGCCGCAATACCGTGGGCTATACCCCGTATCCAGATTCGGTCTGCCGTGGCTTTGTCCAGGAAGCAGCCAAGTCCGGCGTGGACGTCTTCCGCATCTTCGACGCACTTAACGACGTCTCTCAGATGCGCCCCGCCATCGATGCCGTACTCGAGACCAATACCACCGTTGCTGAGGTGGCCATGGCGTACTCCGGTGACCTTGCCTCGCCGAAGGAGAACTTGTACACGCTGGATTACTACCTCAAGCTGGCCGAACAGATTGTGGAATCTGGCGCCCATATCCTCGCCATCAAGGATATGGCGGGTCTGCTTCGCCCTGAGGCTGCTTCCAAGCTGGTCATGGCGCTACGCAAGGAATTCGATCTGCCGGTGCACGTGCACACGCACGATACCGCGGGCGGCCAGATGGCAACCTACTATGCGGCCGCCTTGTCCGGTGCCGACATCGTCGACGGCGCCTCCGCGCCGTTGGCCGGTACCACCTCGCAGCCGTCGCTGTCCGCCCTTATTGCAGCATTCTCTCAGTCCAAGCGCGATACCGGTATCGACCTGCAGGCCGTATCGGATCTAGAGCCCTACTGGGAGGCCGTGCGTCAGCTCTACGCCCCGTTCGAGAACGGTATCCCTGGCCCGACCGGTCGCGTGTACAAGCACGAGATTCCAGGAGGCCAGCTGTCCAACCTTCGTGCCCAAGCCGCTGCCCTCGGCTTGGCGGACCGCTTCGAGGTCATCGAGGACACCTACGCAGCAGTCAACGAGATGCTGGGCCGTCCGACCAAGGTCACCCCATCTTCCAAGGTTGTGGGCGACCTCGCCCTTCACCTTGTCGGTGCAGGCGTAGACCCTGCGGACTTCGCTGCTACCCCGACCAAGTTCGATATTCCGGACTCGGTCAACCAGTTCCTCCGCGGCCAGCTCGGTACCCCTCCGGGCGGTTGGCCAGAGCTGCGCGATAAGGTGCTCGATGGCCGCGAGGAAACCGGCGCCCAGGTGAGCGAGGTTCCTGCGGAAGAGCAACCGCATCTGGAATCCGATAACTCGGATGAGCGCCGCGCCAGCCTGAACCGCCTCCTGTTCCCGAAGCAGTTCGAGGAATTCAACGAGTTCCGCCGCAAGTACGGCAACACGGAAGCATTGACGGATACCACCTTCTTCTATGGTCTTACCGAAGGCGAAGAAAAGGTCGTCCACTTCTTCCCGGAGGACTCCACCGATCGCGCCGACCTCAAACAGGTCGTGGTGCGCCTCGACGCCGTGGGCGAGCCGGACGAAAAGGGCATGCGTAACGTGGTTCTCAACGTCAACGGCCAGATTCGCCCAATGAAGGTGCGCGATGAAAACGCCGAGTCCACCGTCGCCACCGTAGAAAAGGCCGACCCCTCCAACGAGGGCCATGTCGCCGCACCATTCGCCGGCGTGGTTAACCCCACCGCCAAGCCCGGCGACGAGGTTAAGGCCGGCGATCAAATCGCCGTCATCGAGGCGATGAAGATGGAAGCATCCATTTCCGCCACCAAGGATGGTGTGGTCGAGCGTGTAGCCATCGGCCAGGCCACCAAGGTGGAAGGCGGCGACCTCATCGCCGTTATCAACTAACTGACTGACGCCAGCGCCCCGCTTCCTTCGAGCAAACCTCTAGGAAGCGGGGCGCTGTGCTGTCTGTAGGCGGCTTTTCGCGATTTTCGTCCATATAAACCACCAAAACCGTCGACGAAATCGGTGGTTTGTATGGACGAAAATCTTGATTCAGCGGGGAGGGCTAAAATTTTCAGCCTAGTAGGAAAGGTAGCGCTATTGAGCCGACCAGAACCAGAAGCGTGATGATAAGGAATGCCTTGGCCTGCCAGCGGGCGAAGTTGAACGACACGCCTGTGCCGAAGCGCTTATCCACTAGTACCGCCGGATCCTCCGGGTTGTAGTACATCACGCCCCATTTATAGAGGTGGTCATTGTCCGGTGATTCTTTGTCTTCATCGGGAAAGCGGATTCCACGCAGTTGCTCAGATAATTGAGATTGTTTGTAGAGAAGAAATGCAACCAGTCCGATGCTGCCACCGATGGTAATAACCAACATCGTGATAATGGCGGCGCCGTTGAATCGCTGAAATTGCGGTACAGGGCCGGTTACTTGCATGAAGGCCATGCCGGCACACATGAGCAGGGTGAGAACTCCCATTCCGGTATTCGTGAAGGCGAGGTTGGCCTCGTTGCGCAGTCGAGCTTTAATGCTGCGTTCTGAACGTGGGGATACCTCACTATGTGCGATACAAGAGCAGATGATGGCGAAAAGCAAGAGCATTCCTAAGGCGATGAAGGAGATAGAAAATACGCTGCCGATATTCTTTTCGCTCCAATTATCCGCCTCCATGGAAGAATTCCAGTGCACTGGAACGGGGTCAGGAATATCGGACCAGTGGGAAGAGGTGATGATGGCACCGGCCGCGATGCACAACAGCGAGGCGAGCATTGTTATCCACGGAAAAGTCGGCGTGGGGATGCCTGCGAATTCGGGTGTGCCATTGGCGTTGGTGGAAACACGAGCAGCGATGGTGGTTTCGACCTCGTCGAACCAACCGCCGGCCTTTTTCGCGGCGATGATGCGGCGGCGTTGAGAGATGTAGGCCCACAAGCCGCCGAGCGTCACCAAGAGGGACGGTACGGCGGCGAGGAGTGGCAATTTCCAGGCAAAGAGGGACAGAATTGTTGCCGCGATGCCACAGCCCCAAGTACGTACCTTGTATCCAGCAAGAGCAGAGGTAACTGCACTATCGGAAAGGTAGTCCTTTGGCACGCGCACACCGAGCGGTGTGCCGGGCGAGGCAAGGGAAGGGGCTTTGGCCATAATCCAAGTAATTGTGAGAGTTGTGGCGGCCATTAGGAGGGCGAAAATCATGACGATACTTCCAAGTGTTTAAGAGTGGAGCTGAGGTGGGTGTGGAGCTCATCTGGGCTAAAGCCTTGGGCACGGGCGAGCGCAACTACTCGGCCTAATTGCTCAGCTAGTTGTCTTTCTTGAGCCTCGGTGTGAGCGCCGGGTCTGACGATGGAGCCGGAGCGGCCGGCGGTTTCAATGAGGCCGTCAGAGACCAAGAGGTCGTACGCCTTTTTTACGGTGGCTGGGTTGATGCCTATGTCTTTGGCGACGCGGCGGACAGGATCTAACTTGTCGCCATCAGAGAGCTGGCCGCGAGCTATGGCCAGTACTAATTCATCGTGGATTTGTTGGAAGACGGGGACATCTGAATCGGGGTTGAGGTTAATGAACATCTGTCACCTCCAATCTTTAGTCTGTATTACTTATGGTAACACAAACTGTGTTATGTGAGGTAATACAGAATAAAGCTCAAAAGAAATCCCCAGGTATGTGCAACTTATTGAAGTGACGTACCTGGGGAAAGTGCAGGGCGACTAGAAAAAGAGGACCACAGCTATGGCCGCAATGCCGTAGCCACCGCGCAGGAAGTAACCGAAGACTTCGGGGGAGAATGAAGCACCGAATCCGCCGGTGTCGATGATGTTCATAGTGGTCACTCGCGCTGGGCGGGAGCGCTTGAAAGAGGCATAGGTAAGTCCTAAACAGCACGCGGCGAGTACGAGTACAGGCAGCTTCCACACGGCGGCGATGAAGGCGGTACCGAGAACGGCGGCACCGGCTGTCGCGGTCAGGGGAAGTCCCCAGTCAGGCCAGGCGCCATTGATGATGCGGCCAAAGGATGCGGCGCGGCCGGTGGCGGCGCCGACGATGGTCCATGCGGCAGCGAATCCCATGAGCGCCAGGCTGCCGAGCTGTGGGACAAGGCCTAGGGTGAGGCCGATGACAGCTACCGCGCCGAGCGGGATGTACCAGCGGCGGTATAGGCGCCGGAAAAAGAGGCGGCTGGGCGACGCCGTGGCGCGCGAGCTGGGGCGCAGGCGCGCCGACTGGGAGGCAATGGCATCGGCAGAAACCTCAGAATCCAAAAGCCCAAAGGAAGACGAGCCGACGGCACGGGTGCGGCCCGCACGAAGAAGCGAGGCGAGGTCGAAGGAACGCCAGCCGAGCGCTATGCGCAGCAAGGGGAGGGTCATCGCCGCATAGAGCGGAAGGCGCAGCGACGCGCACAGGGCTAGGCCGAGGAGGCTCACGCCGGCGAGCTGGGCAATGGACAGCTTATCGACGCCCCGCATACGCCCCCGCGGCCTGTCCACATAGACCCACCGGCTGAGCGAAAGGCTGCGCAGCGGATAGAGCGCTTCAAGAAGAACGATGAGGGCGAGGGAGCCGACCCCAGCGCCGATGGTCGCGGTGGCGGGCAGGGCCGCGGCTGTGCGCTGCGCGAGCGAGGGCAAAACCTCGGCGGCATTCTGCCAAGCGTAAACACTGACGCTCGCGATGAGCGCCGCTATAAAGGCGTAATAGAGGGCTGAGGAGGCTGTGGACAGAAGCTTCATGAAATTTCCACCACCTCGTCGCAGGCATCGAAGATGGCCGGGGAGTGGGAGGCCAGCACTACACAACGGCCCTCGGCGGCGAGGTGGCGCAGCTCCTCGGCCAGGAAGGTGGTCCAGGTGTGGTCAAGGTGGCGCTCGGGTTCGTCGATAAGCAGAGTCTTGGCAGGCTGATAGAGCTGGGCGGCGAGGTAGACGCGTTGGCGCTGACCAGAAGAAAGGTCGCTGACCGCGGAGTTCCGGATGGCGTCGTTGATAGCCCAGAGCTCATGGACCTCGGCAAAGTCCACGCCGGAGCGGCGCGAAAGCAGGGTGAAGTGCTCGCCGACGGTGAGGTCGGGCAAGAAGACCGGGTCCGCGACTGCGATGACGGAGCCGGCGGCCTCTGCGCTGCCGGGCCCGGTGCCGTCGATGGTAACGGTGCCCTCGAGTGGGGCAATCTCGCCGCTCAACGTCTGCAGCAGCGTAGATTTACCCGCACCATTGGGGCCCTTCAAGCCGTATACGCGACCGGCGTCGAAGGTGCGATTCAGGCGCCCTAAAGCGGTGGAATGTCCATAAGTTGCATCTATTTTCAGCATCGTAGCTAGGTTAGCAGGAGGGCGGCCGGACCTAGGGGCGAGCTAGAAGCGGCGGAAGAACTTACCGGGGTCGAGCTCTTCAAATCCGGGCAAGGGCTCAGCGGAAGAGATGCCGGGGGCAGTCTGCTCGGCCGCGAGGCCGATGGCGTTGGCAATAAGCAACTCGCGGGCGGCGGGGTCATCGCTGGAGACGATGAGCTCGGGAATGTCTTCGGGGTCGAAGGGGGTAAGCCAGGTGGCGTCGTCAAGCGGGTGCGCCGAGGGATCGCCCAAGAAAGCTGGGCCTTTGTCGGCGGCGGGATAGTAGCGCAGGAGCGCGGCGCCGCGGGGAGCAACAGTGGGGTCCTCGTTGGCGGCCATGGGCAGGGCGATAACCCCGCCGTCCACAATGGGGGACCAGTCCGCGATAGAAGAAGGGAAGAGGCCCGCAAGATAGTCGCGGTCCTCTTCCTTGGCCAAGCGCACGCCGAGAGAAGAATCAGTCATTCTTCCAAGGCTAGCGGGGTAGGCTACTTGATTTCCAGCAGTACGCTGCCCTTGGTGGTAGCAGCGCCTGCCTCCACGGCCAAGCCGGTAACGGTGCCGGCCTTATGTGCCTTGACGGGGTTTTCCATCTTCATGGCCTCGAGCACGAGGAGGACCTCGCCCTCGGTGACCTCTTGACCTTCTTCGACGTTGACCTTGATGACCGTGCCCTGCATTGGGGAGGTAACGGCATCGCCGGATACAGCGGCCTTGGCGCCAGAGCCCTTGCGCTTCTTCTTTTTGCGTGGGGTGCCGGTGGCGCCGAAGGAGGCGGGGAGGGCGACCTCGATGCGGCGGCCGTCGATTTCCACGGTGTGTACCTGGGACGGCTCTGCCTCTGCAGCCTCGGCATCGGTGGAGTCATCGTGGGCGGGCAGCTGGTTATCCCATTCCTCTTCGATCCACTTGGTGTAGACGTCGAAGTTGCCGTCTTCTGCGGTGAAAGCTGGATCAGCAACGATAGCCTGGTCAAACGGGATAACGGTAGGCAGGCCTTCCACCGTGTACTCGGACAGGGCGCGGGCGGAGCGACGCAACGCGGTCTCGCGGTCTGGGCCCCAGACGATGAGCTTGGCCAGCATGGAATCGAATTGGCCGCCAATGACCGAGCCCTGGACGACGCCGGAATCCACGCGCACGCCCGGACCCGCCGGCTCGGAGTATTTCACGATGGTGCCAGGCGCCGGCATGAAGTTCGCCGCGGCATCCTCACCATTGATGCGGAACTCGAAGGCATGGCCGCGCGGGGTGGGGTCTTCCTTCAGCGAGAGCTCGTGGCCCTCAGCGATACGGAACTGCTCGCGCACCAGGTCGAGGCCGGTGGTTTCCTCGGACACTGGGTGCTCCACCTGCAGGCGAGTATTTACCTCGAGGAAGGAAATGAGGCCATCGGCGCCCACCAGGTATTCCACGGTGCCTGCGCCGTAGTAGCCGGCCTCGCGGCAGATGCGCTTGGCGGATTCGTGGATGGAGGCGCGCTGCTCATCAGTGAGGAAAGGAGCCGGGGCTTCTTCGACCAGCTTTTGGAAGCGGCGCTGCAGGGAGCAATCGCGCGTGCCGACGACGACTACGTTGCCGTGCTTATCCGCCAGCACCTGGGCCTCGACGTGGCGGGCTCGGTCCAGGTAACGCTCTACGAAGCACTCGCCGCGACCGAAGGCGGAAGTCGCCTCACGGGTGGCGGATTCAAAAAGCTCCGGGATTTCCTCTGCGGAGTAGGCGACCTTCATGCCGCGGCCGCCGCCGCCGAAGGCGGCCTTGATGGCTACGGGTAGGCCGTATTCCATGGCGAAGGACTGCACCTCATCGGCGCCGGCTACCGGATCTTTTGTGCCTGGGGCCATGGGGGCCTCGGCGCGCTCGGCGATGTGCCGCGCGGTGACCTTATCGCCCAAATCACGGATGGACTCGGGGGAGGGGCCAATCCAGGTCAGGCCGGCGTCGATGACGGCCTGGGCAAAGTCGGCGTTTTCAGACAAGAAGCCATAGCCAGGGTGGATAGCATCGGCGCCGGACATTTCTGCGGCGTCCAGAATCTTGTCAAAGACGAGGTAAGACTCGGCAGAAGTGGTGCCACCGAGGGCAAAGGCTTCGTCGGCAAGCGAGGCAAAAGGTGCCTGGGCGTCTGGCTCGGCGTAGACGGCGACGGAGGCAATGCCAGCGTCGCGGGCCGCACGGATCACGCGAACGGCGATCTCACCGCGGTTCGCCACGAGAACCTTAGAGATCTTTTTGGTTTCTACTGCCACGGCAGCAACCTCCTGAACACATTAGGTTGAATACGCAATCTATTCTTGCACACAAAAGCATGAGTTAATTTTCACGCACGCGAGTGGGGATGTTTTTGAACAAAAATAAACCCACATCCCTGCCGGATATGGGTTTATGTGGCGAAACCGAAAAAGTTAACGCTCAATCGGCATTTTCACCATATTGCCCCACTCAGACCACGAACCATCGTAGACCTGCGTCTTTGTGAATCCCAAAAGATGCGTCAACACAAACCAGGTGTGCGCGGCCTGCGCACCTACGTGGGAGTAGAGGATCGTTGCAGATTCAGGCTCCAACATTCCGTAGTTGACCTTGAGCTCCTCGGCCGAGCGGAAGCAGGAGTTGGGATAGTTGGAACGGTCCCACTCGAGGTTAATGGCGCCCGGGATGTGGCCGTGGCGCATGGTGGTGCCGTAGGCGGAATCGCCATTGGGATCGTGCTCGGTGGCCTCGCCCGCAAACTCCTCTGGGGAGCGGGTATCCACGAGCGCTCCTTCGGACTCGCGCACCTGGTCTACGAAGGCACGCAGGACGGAATCATCGCGGCTTACCTCGGGGTATTCGGATACGGGGAAGTCCGGCACCATGAAGGAAGTATCGCGTTCCTCGGCCATCCAGGCATTGCGGCCACCATCGAGCAGGCGAACATCCTTGTGGCCAAAGAGGGTAAATACCCACAGGGCGTAGGCGGCCCACCAATTGGACTTATCGCCATAAAGGACGATCGTATCGTCGGCATTAATGCCCTTGTCTCGCATCAAGGCAGTGAACTCTTTGCCATCGATGAAATCGCGAGTAAGTGGGCTCAGTAGCTCCGTGCGGAAGTTGATGCGGGTGGCGGTGGGGATATGGCCAATGTCATAGAGGAGCGAGTCTTCATCGACCTCGATGACGCGCAGGCCCTTGATGCCTAGGCGTGCGGACAGCCACGGTGCAGACACGAGGCGCTCGGGGTGTGCGTATTCCTGAAATGGGGGATAGGGATCAACGTCAGCCACTGTCCGCCTGCCTTTCCTATAAGGGTTAGTAATTTGCTCCCACCACTTTAACCCGAATTTTCCCGTGGTGATCACTCGGGGATCATTCCTGTGGTGTGCGATACAGGGCTCGGCCGGGGAAATAGGGGCGCCGGCCGGCGGGGTTAGGCGGAGGGGGCAGT